>JAFADI010000256.1 GCA_023424965.1 Bacillota bacterium | reverse complement strand
ATACATTCTATGAGTCCTCCCGCAAAATTTAACTGCTCTCATAAACATTATAAGAGCTGCCCCAAAAAAAGTCTGATTAATTTACATAATTATATGGGCTCAAATTTTACACGCCAGCTCTTTTAAGCTCCTGAAACATTCCAGTTGGTTGCGATAGGGCATCCTGTTGAGGCCGCTGGGGGAAGAGCAGACAAAATCTTTTACACCTGCAACGGTTTCTATTTCCTGGAGGCCGCAGCTTACTTCCTTTCGTCCCGTAAAACCCTTGTACACTCCGATTCCTACATAGCATGCAATCTGGGGTTTATACTTTTCAAGGGTCCTCCTGAGTTCAACGGCTCCTTCTTTGAATTCTCCGCCCTTGATTTCGTTGATCCCCCGCGTGGGCCTGTCAACAATATTTGTTGAACCAAGGCTCAGGGTCAGGAGCAGCTTGTCCTCCTCGGAGGTGAACCTGCGGGGTGTAAGGCCGGCCTCGTACAGAAGCTTCCAGAAGTTGTTGCTGCCTCCTGCGTAGTGGTGCCCCAGCAGAGCTGATTTCAGTCCGGGGTTGAAGCCGATAAAAAGAATCTTCAAATTAAAGTCGATAATATCGGGCAGGGCTTTCATACCGTTACCTCTTGACACATTTCGTGGATTGTCAGGCCTCCTGGCTGCACATGGCAGATTTCAGCGCCGGGTCATTGCTTATTTTCCATAGAACATACCTGATCCCCATGGATATCACGTCCGCCATTTTCATGACGATACTCAGCCTCGTATTCTGAAGGACGAGAAAATCCATAAATCCCCCAAAATTGACGATTCCGGTAATGTGCATGTCTCCAACGGGAGCCAGGTCCTTATTGACGCCCGAACCGGGTTTTATGGGTCCGTCTCCGATAGTAATGTAGCCTACATGGTCCATTCGTCCCAGGCATGCGTCAATGGCAACGACAAAGGGGCTGCTGTACTGCTCGTAAATGCTTTTGACAACCTGTTCCAGGTTTTTTGCATGGACAGGGCTCTCCAGGGTGCCGTGAATAAAAATGTTGCTGTATTTTATGTTGTGCATTTTATAGCCGATCAATGGTCCCAGGCTGTCTCCCGTGGACCTGTCGGTGCCTATGCACACAAAAACAATGTTTTTACAGCCTGACTGTATTCCCTTGCTGAGCATGCCATAGAGTTCATCCGTCAGGTTTTTTAATGCAATGGGGCTGTTTATATTGATATATTCCTGTTTTGAGCGCGTTTTAAAAAACATTTTGACACGTTCCTCTACTTAAAATATTCAATATTATATTATTGCCCTGGGAACCATATTTATTACTCCCTTTATATACATTTCCAAATTACATTGATAAATGCCGGGGGCTTTGCTATTATTAAATAAACGGATTGTCAGGTTATGTTATGTAAAGTCTCATTTTGCTTAAGAAGGGAACAAGATGCCATGCCCACAGTGAATAGTGATGTTTCCAAGGACAGCAGGTTTATAGAAAGCATTATTAATGGCATGTACGATTGGGTCAGGGTTTTGGACCGCAATGACAACATACTCTATATTAACGATGCCATGTCCCAGGCTCTCGGCAATCCTCCCCTGGGTGAGAAATGCTACAAGCTCCTTGGGAGAAGCGCCCCTTGTGAGGCCTGTATCTCCAGAATGACGGTTTTTCATGGCCATCCCCATGAAAAGGAAGAAATAATCAATGAAAAGATCTACTCGGTAATGAGTTCACCCATAAAAAATGAAGCAGGCGAGGTTACCGCCGTGGTGGAAGTACTCCGGGACGTAACTCTTATGAAGCAGCTGCAGAAGCAGCTCCTGCTTCAGAACAAACGCCTCCAGGAGGACCTGGACATGGCAAAAAAGCTTCAATGCAGCCTTTTGCCCAAAAATCTCCCGGAGGACAAGCTTAATTTTTCTTTTCTCTATAAGCCTTGCGAATCCCTTGGCGGAGACTTTCTTGACATCTTCCCCATTGACAAGGACCATGTGGGAGTTTATATCGCCGACGTATCGGGACATGGCGTTTCTGCTTCCATGCTCACGGTATTTCTTCGTTCCGCCATCAACAAGAGAACCCTGTCTCCTGCCAAAGCCCTGTCGGAGCTTTATAAAGAATTTAATTCCAGCAGCTTTGACCAGGATTTTTATATTACCGTATTTTATGCCATCATCGACACGGAAGATAAGGAAATTATCTATTCCAACGCAGGACATAACGTATCTCCCATCATATTCAATACCGACAGGTTCGAGCTTCTGAGGGTGCCGGGAATTCCTATCAGCAACTGGCTGAAGGAGCCTTCCTACCAGAACAGGCGTTTAAAATTCTCCACCGGCGACAGGCTTTTTCTATACACCGACGGCATCGTGGAAATAAAAAATGAGCGAGACGAGCAGTATGGTGAGGAAAGACTCCTGAACATCCTTCTGAATGACCCGGGAACGCCCAACGGTATTTTAAACCGCATTATGGACAATGCCTGTGAGTTTGCGGGAATAAACGATGTGGTGACCATACCGGATGACATCACCATCGGTCTTCTGGAAATGAAATAATTATTCGATGGCCAGCGCCCAGAGGGCCGTCAAATTGTCGAAGGAGTAAAACCTTCCGCTGGCCTGGTCCCCAAAGCCTCCATAGAAAAGGGAGTTTTTATTTGTTACGGAAAACGTAAGCAGCTTGTCAACAAGGCCGCAGTACAGGTCCTCTCTGCCCACGGTTTTGGCATACACCGCTGCAAGGGCGTATACTGCCGTGCTTTCCATGTTGTCGGTGGTTTTCAGCGTACGGGGGTCATACCAGGCAAAAAGTTTTCCTTTTTCCATTTCCCCCTGGAGCCAGTCTGTAAAAAATTCCGTGTCCTCGTTCATCTCTGCCAGATGGATTAGCGTGTAGAGGTTATATATCATGCATATGCCTTTTCCCTTTTTATACTCCTCATCCAGTTGGTATTTGCCGGTATTGTAATCGTAATACTTGTAAAAGAACGGCAGCTTGCCGTCAATCCTGCCCTTTTTTATCAATTCGGTGCCTGTATTGACGACCTCACCCCAGCCTTCATTAAACAGGCTGGACCGGTCCATGGTATACAAATCCAGGTAGCATAGGGGTATCGATTTTTTTGCCGCGTGTCCCTTCCAGTCGTACAACTCATAAAGGCGTCCCTTTTCCACTTGAAGGCTGTATATGCTCTCCTGGATCTGTCCGGCAGTCTCGAGGTAGCGGGGTTCATCCCACAGCTCGTAGGCCTCAAGGAGCGCCCGGATAATTCTAAAGTCATCCACCACCGCATTGCAATTTACTTCCCCCCTGCCCGTTTTCCACTTCACAAGCCTGCTGTCCGAAAGAAGCTTTTCGTTGAGAAACTGGTATTCCCTGTCAAACAAGTCTTTGTGGTCTCTGATCAGGCTGTAGTTCATCATTAACCCGACAGATTCCGACAGGGTGTCGGGTCCGTCTTGTAACGAAAAGGTATTGGTGCGTATACCGTTGTCTTCCTCCATAAGATATGTCCGGACAAAGCTCAGTGCCCTGGTCTCACACTGGCCCTCTTCTCTGATATAAGCAGTTTCTCTTTCACTCAGGGTACTTATGACAGGTGTGTTGGAAAAAATGAAATAGATCGCAAAATAAAGCACCCCGTATAGGCCTATGCCTGCCGCACCAAAAAGGAACAAACCGTTTTTCACGTACACTCCCCCTACAAAGAATGTATGTCTGCAATTTATCGGGTATTCTTCAAAATATCCTGTGCCGGTCCGAAACGCAAAAATTCCCCTTCAAACCTTTAAAGGGGAATTCGCTTCAATCATTATTTTTTTGAGATATCTTTAAGCCACCGGGCAAAGCTTTCCACTCCCTCACCGGTCCGGCAGGAAAGCTCGAATACCGGAATATTCTCATTGAGGGCCCTGATTCCCTGGTAAAAGCTTTCCCTGTCAAAATCTATATAGGGCATCAGGTCGATCTTATTAAGAATGACCGCATCCGCCTCCTGGAACATGGAAACATATTTGTACGGTTTATCATGGCCTTCAGGCACACTGGCAATGACCAGCTTGACGCTTTCTCCCAGGTCGAAGGATGAAGGGCAAACCAGGTTTCCTACATTCTCTATGAACAGGATGGATTGTTCACCCACCTTCAGGCTTTCAACCCCCACCTTTACCATGTTGGCATCCAGGTGGCAGCCCCCGCCGGTATTGATCTGCAGCACAGGCACACCCATCCTGTCGATCTTTTCAGCATCAATGCTGGAGGCGATGTCGCCTTCAATTACGCTTATCCCGATCTGATCCTTCAGGGCCTCGATGGCCTTCATGATCACGCTGGTCTTTCCAGCCCCCGGTGAAGCCATTATATTTACGGCAGTTATGCCGTTTCCGGCAAAAAAGCTCCTGTTTTCTTCCGCCAGCCGCTGGTTGGCATGCATAATGTTCTTCATGACCTTTATTTCCATCTGTTACTCACTCCACTTCAATGCTTTCAATGTAGAACTCCCTGCCGGCCCCTGTTACAGTGCCCATACCCTTGCACCATGGGCATTCGAAGCCTGTTTTCGGCTTATTGTACTCTTTTTCGCAGGAATTGCACCGGAACACGGCCAAGGTTTTTCTAAAAACCAGTTTTGCGCCTTTTGCGAGGGTATCCTCACTTAAAAAGTCAAAATACATCTGGACCGATTCGTCGATGATGGCGGAAAGTTCTCCGATGACCAGCCTGATTTCCGTTATTTTTTTTGCTCCGGCTTTTTCGGCTTCATAAACAGCTGTTTCCAGCATGCTTTTTGTAACTGCATATTCATGCATACGCTTTCCCTTTATGCGCTTGCCTGCTGGTCGCTATCGGTGGATTTGGGTTTTTGCACATGTTTGTCCTTCGCCTTGGCATATACGGAGGAAGCATAGTTTTCACCCATAAAAATGCACTTCTTCGGGCAGACCTCGGCGCAGTATCCGCAAATCACGCATTTATACCTGTCGATTTCCCAGGACTTTTCCGCCTTGTTCACGGTAATGGCCTCGGAAGGACACTTTCTGCTGCATATGCCGCAGAATATGCATGCATCGATATCGATACCCTCTACCTGCCCTCTGGTATCCTTGAAAGGCTCACGCTTTTCATAAGGATATTTGCGGGTGGCAGGCTTTGAAACAAGATTTTTTATAATATTGCCAAACATATCAAACATATTTATCACCTCTCTGTGCAGCTAATACATGGATCGATGGTCAGTATAAGCACCGGCACGTCTGCCAGCTGGCTCCCCGGCAGCATTTTAAGCAGGGGTATGATGTTTGCAAAGGTTGGTGTTCTAACCCTCATTCTTTCAAGGTTTTTGGTGCCGTTCGCCCTGAGGTAGTACAGCACCTCTCCCCTTGGCTGCTCAACCCTCGAAATCACTTCCCCGTTTGGATTGCCTTTTACAGGGACACTTATATCGCCTTCCGGGATCTTTTCTATTGCCCTTTTTATAAGGTCCACCGACTGGTAAACCTCTTTAAGCCTTACGGCGGTCCTGGCGTAGCAGTCTCCATCCTGTTCCACCACGGGCTCAAAGCCCAATTCGCCGTAGGCAGAGTACCCGGTGGTCCTGAAATCCTGCTTTATTCCGCTTGCCCTTGCCATAGGGCCTACCGCCCCAAGGGTATAGGCATCTTCCTTGCTCAGGACTCCGACTCCCACCAGCCTGTGCTTTACGGTATAATCGTTCAGGAAAGCCTGCTCCACCTTTTTCATGTCTTCTTTTATTTCATCCGTTATTACGGAAATTCTCAAAAGCATTTCCTTGGATAAATCTCTTCTGGTCCCGCCGATGGTATTTACCGAGATGATTACCCGGGCTCCGGCGGTTTCCTCCATGATGTCCATAACCTTTTCCCTGTTCCTCCACACCTGCATGAAAAGGCTTTCAAAGCCAAAGGCATCCGCCAGCAGCCCAAGCCACAGCAGGTGGCTGTGTATCCTGTGGAGCTCACCCCAGATAACCCTCAGGTATTTGGCCCTGTCCGGTATCTGTATGTTCATGAGGCTTTCTATACCCTGGCAGTAAGCCATGGCATGCATAACGCTGCATATGCCGCATATTCTCTCAACGACAAACACGTTCTGAGTGAATTCCTTCATCTCAGTCATCTTTTCCAGACCCCTGTGAACATAGCCGATGGCCGGTATGGCCTCAACGATCTTCTCGTCCTGCATCACCAGCTTAAGGTGCAACGGCTCGGGAAGTACCGGGTGCTGGGGACCAAATGGTATGACAGTTTTGCTCATGTTATTTAGCCTCCCTTTTTTCAATTACAATCTGCTGCCTTGCCATGGGCGCCACAAGCTCTTCGTCCGAAAGCAGCAAATGCCCGCCGTAATCAATGGCTATCCCCGACACATTCAGGCCGAACAGCTCTTTCATTTCATTTTCTACAAGGACGGAGCAAAAATAGATCCTGGAAATACTGGGTATCTCCTCTTCCTTCTGCACTTTGACCCTATAGTTTCTCATTTCCAGGTCCTTATCGTAGTGGTAAAGCACTTCAAAGCCGCCCTCTCCTGTAGAAACACAGGTGGCCGTCACAAACCGGTAGCCCTCATGCAGCATGTTCTGTGCCGTCGGAAGAATTTGCTCCTTGGTTATTTCAACCAGATTTTCTATCATATTAGCCTCCCATGCCCCCGGTGCGCCGAGTGAATTGTCACATCGGCCGCCAAAAATGCAGTTTCATTGCATTTTTATGGGGCGAATTTCCTGTATTCATTATTTCAATCCGCTTGCAGGTCAAGGTTTTCCTTTGTTTCCACCGCCTTGCCCTGTTTCTTCATGTTTTCAACCTTTTCATTCAGTTTTCCCAGGGCCAGGACAATACCGTCAATAATGGCTTCCGGCCTCGGGCAGCAGCCCGGAACGTAAACATCCACAGGAAGGACCTTCTCAACTCCCCCCAGGATATTGTAGCATTCTTTGAATATTCCGCCGCTGCAGGCACATGCCCCGATGGCAACAACGGCCTTCGGCTCCGGCATTTGTGCATATATATTTTTCAAAACCCTTACATTCCTCTTGTTCACTGACCCCGTTACAACCAGTATGTCCGCATGCTTGGGATTTCCCACATTGATGATCCCGAAGCGTTCCACATCATACATCGGCGTCAGACAGGCAAGGGTTTCAATGTCGCATCCGTTGCAGCTGGTGCAATCGTAGTGTATGATCCAAGGTGACTTTTTCATCGAATTTTTAATTATATCCACTAGTTTTCACCACCTTACGCTTTTATATAAAGCCAAATTATATTGGTCATGGCAGCACCGATTCCTATGAGCCATGTGGCCTTGAGCATCCATTTCCAGGTTACCCTTGCGCTTATATTATCGATAATCAGCTCCAGGAAATAACTTCCCAGGGCAATCAGTATTCCTACCCAAAGAGGTTTTGCAAAGAACAATGTGATCAATCCCAGCAAAGTCACAAGATCATACCAGTGCGTCAGCTCGATAATCGCCAGCTGAGGTCCGGAGAACTCCGTCGTAAGTCCTTTGATCAGTTCCTGATGTCCATGGTGGGATGTGGAAAAGTCAAAAGGCGACTTTCTGAGCTTGATGGTCAGAACATACAGGAATGCCAGGAAAACCAGCGGCAGTGTATAAATCAGCGGAGGCTGCTCCAGCACACTCTCGATCATAAAGCTTCCCGTCGTCAGGTAAATTCCCACGACCATCAATACCAGCACCGGCTCATAGGCCATCATCTGTATGATCTCTCTCTGCGCCCCTATTTTACTGTAAGGCGACCGGACGCTCATGGCTCCCATGATGAGAGAAATCGAGGAAAAGGCCAGAATGAAAACCAGCATCAGCAGGTCCTGCTTGAGAACCAACAGCACCAGGCTGGCGATGGCAAAGAACAAATGTCCCATGACATACACCATTTGCGTCTGGTTTACCGTGATCCGCTCCTTGCCCAAAAGCTTAAAAAAGTCATAAAAGGGCTGCAGGACAGGCGGACCGTATCTGTTCTGCATTCTGGCCGTTATCTTCCTGTCAAGTCCCGTAAGCAGTCCTCCGATGACAGGTGCCGCAATTATCCATATCAACGCAATCAATATACTTTTTATCATCAGATCACCACCCCAAACATTACAAGAATCGCTGCTCCAGCCACAATGTTGCACCACAGGGTAAGGTTGCCCTCCCCGAAAGCGCCGCTCAAATAATAGTTGCGTACGATAACATTTTCTATAACATCACCGGGGCTTCTAAACTCCAATCCTCGGATGTCCTCGTTTACATTTTCCCCGCAGAGATAGGGGGGTTTTATTCTTTCTTCCTTGGTTTTGCGGAGGAAGAAAGGAACTAAAAGCATCAATACAAACAGGATGAGGAAAATAGGGATGGCTTCAAAACCACCGACCATAGTTTTACCGTCTCCGAACAGCCATATGCCTCCCTTGCCTCCAAGCAGCAAAGACTGGTCATTCAGTCCAAAGGCTTTAAGCTGCGGTGTTATCAGCCAGTCCATCAATTGCTTGATAAATACGCTGGCCGCCACAACTCCTGCAAACAACAGAACCAGGGAGCTTTTTACGGAAACCTCCAGCTTCTCCGGCTTATATTTGCTCTTATAGGACATGGTGAGCATGATTCCGATCCATTTTGCCCAGAAAACCACCGTAAACGCGCTTCCCAGCACAAGGCAGATAAGCACTACCGGTGAATTTACCGCCGCTTCAATGGCAAGCCACTTTGTTATCAGCACTCCAAAAGGAGGCAATAGCATGGAAATGGCACCTACCACCGTTATGAAAGTGGTAAAGGGCATTCTTTTCATAAGGCCCTGCATATCCTCGATATCCCTGCTTCCAATCTCCTGCTCGATGGTTCCCACACAAAGGAATAGCAAGCCTTTGGAAATAGCATGGAAGATCATCAGGAGTATTGCCGCTCCCAGAGCGATGTTTGTGCCGATTCCCGCACAGCATATGATCAGCCCCAGGTTTGCTATGGTCGAATAAGCAAGCACCCTTTTTGCATTGCTCTGACTGATGGCAATGGCCGAGCCCGCAAGGAAGGTAAACCCTCCCACCACTGCTACCAGCTTGCCAAGCAAGGTTCCGCTGAAGGCAGGTGCAAAACGCACAATGATGTATACCCCGGCCTTAACCATGGTGCTGGAGTGAAGCAGTGCCGAAACCGGCGTCGGAGCCACCATGGCTCCCAGAAGCCAGCTCTGGAACGGGAATTGGGCGGACTTGGTGAAGCCGGCAAAGCACAGCAGCCCCAGGGCGATGGGAATAAGTCCGGCAAAACCTCCGCCGCGGGTTTTTTCAATAATCTCTGTTATAGATACGGTTTCTAAAGAATGGTAGATGAAAATAATGGCGAAAATAAATGCTACACCGCCGGTCAAATTAAGCCACAGGGCTCTCACCGCATTCTTTATGGAAACCTCATTTCCGTCATGGGATATCAAAAGGAAGGAGCAAAGGGTCGTCACTTCCCAGAAAAAGTACATCCAGGAAAGGTTGTCGGTCATAACCAGCGCGTTCATGGCCGCCAGGAAAAGGAAAAGAATCATAAAAAACCTGGGCTGTTTTGATTTTTTAAGCCCCAAATGGTGCTCGTGCTCCTTCATATAACCCAGTGCAAAAATGGTGATTACCGGTCCTATAATTGACACAAGAAGAATCATCACAAGCGAGAGATAGTCAATTACAAAGGCATTTTCCGGTTCGTGCACCGATCCCAGGATCTCGAAGACAAACAACGGAATAAGCTGCAAAAGTGCCAACAGGGGGATATAATACTTTTTCAGTTTAAAACCTACATAGGTGATATAAACTAACAGAATTACATCGAAAAATTTAATAACCCATCCAATAAAGTGGGCATCCACGCCGATTGAAAGTCTTCCCCCCGACTTCATCAGCAGATTGGCCAGACCTCCGGCAACAGCAAACATGATCAAAGAGGTTGCCACCACCACAACACTGCGTATAGCCGGTTTTCGAACAGCATAGCATAGTATCGCGCTAGCAGCCGGCAGCAGTATTGCTAAAGCAAGTAGTACATAGGTATCCACAGCATCCGCTCCTTTGCTAAATTTTATGTCAACGAGACCATCGTGTGCCTCAAGAATCAAATTACGGAAAAAAGCTATTGTGTGTAATATTGAAATGTGCCCATCCATGTGTTTTTGGTTGCAAAACAATTATAGTTATTACCAGGTGATAAGTCAATAGCACAACGCATAATATTATAACATGAGCACGACAGAGCTTATGTTATAATCCCACAAGTGCATTTCGGCTCTGCCGAAAATCTTGCACGTGCATAAATTCTACAATAACGACGGCAACCGCGCTGCGGTTATTATACCACTATTTTAAATAGCCCGCCACTACTCTTTCCACTCCGGACAGATCCTTATATACTGAAATACGGCCAAAACTGCTTTCCATAATGTTTCTGACAGCTTCCGCCTGTCCGTATCCCACTTCAAAGGCCAGCAGGCCTCCGGGGTTGAGATATTGAACTCCTTGCGCCGTAATACGCCTGTAATAGTCCATGCCGTCCCTTCCTCCGTCCAAAGCCAGGACAGGTTCATGGGCTTTCACTTCTATTTGCAGGTTGTCAATGTCCATCGCAGGGATATAAGGAGGGTTGGATACAATCACGTCAAAGCTTTCGGATTTCTCCAACCGGGAGAAAAGATCGCTCAGTACAAATTTTACTTTATCCCCCGCTTTATGGTCTGCGGCGTTGGCCCGGGCAAGCTCAAGGGCTGCCGGAGATACATCCACCGCCGTTACGCAGCAGCCTTCAAGGTAATGTGCAAGGCTTATGGCGATGCATCCGGAACCGGTTCCAATATCCAGAATGCGCACAGAACATGGTCCTCCCTCTGCCGGACCCCGGGTCTCCTTTTTATCTGCCGCCTTTACATGGGCAATGACAGCCTCCACCAGAGTTTCCGTATCCTGCCTCGGAATCAGCACTTCCGGTCCTACCCGGAAGTTCAGGGACATAAACTCCTGGAATCCGGTAATGTGTTGCAGAGGCACGCCCTCCGCCCGTCTGCCTATGGCATCGATAAAAGCCTTTTCACTCTCCGCCGCCAGGTTGTCACCACCATGGGAGTACAAAAATGTTTTGTCCTTCCCGGTAATATGACAAAATATAACCCCGGCTTCCAATGCCGGGGCTTCATTGTTGGCATTTTTCAAAATATCCGTTCCCTTTTTAAGGGCTTGCGAGACGGTCACTGCGATCTCCTTTATATTATCCTGAAACTCAAAAAATCTTTTTACCACTTGTCCGCTTCTTTATCGGCCACCAGTACATTTTTAAAGGCGGCGATGGCAACCTCCAACTGGCTGTCATCGGGCTCCCTGGTGGTAAAGCGCTGGAAAGCCATCCCCGGAGCATTCAGTATCTTTACAAATTTGTGCTCACTGTGCCTGCCCGCAAATTTCAAGGCCTCATAGGAGAGCCCCGCCACCACCGGAACAAGCAGTATCCTTATTACACTGTTTATGAGGATATTGTGCCAGCCCGTAAATGCAAAAACAAGGATGCTGACGATGATGACGATGAACAGAAAGGACGTACCGCAGCGGGGGTGCTTGGTGGTATGCTTCCGCGCATTTTCCACCGTCAGTTCCTCTTCGCTTTCGTAGCAGTGTATGGTTTTATGCTCCGCCCCATGATACTGCCATACCCTTTGTATGTCTTTGAGCATGGAGGTCAGCGCCAGATATCCGATAAATATGGCTACTTTTATCACACCTTCAAAGAGGTTGTAATATACCACGCCCGAAAAGGTTTCCTTGTCAAAGTGCAAAAAACCCGCCAGGAAGTTGGGAACAAGGATAAAAAGACCTACGCTGAAAAATATTGATAGAATAACCGAGAAATATATGATTACATCCATCAGTTTTTCACCAAAAACCTTTTTCAGGAACAGGTCGAATTTTGATTCCTTACCTTTTTCCTCCTCTTCCACATCCACAAATTCCGCCGAGTACATCAGGGCCTGCACCCCGACCACCATCATCCGGAAAAACTCAACGACTCCCCGGATGACAGGAAGCTTTTGGAACTTGTTTTTCTTGAACTTCAGCTCCCTTTTGTCGATGACGATCTCGCCGTCCGGTTTTCTGACGGCAATTGCTATATTTTCAGGGCCCCGCATCATTACGCCTTCAATTAAAGCCTGACCCCCGATTGTTGTCTTCTTCATGCATACCTCCGCTCTACACTTGGCCCATAACGCTTGCTTTGCTCAACGATGGAGCAGCAAAATTTAAAGCTGAATGCAATGTCACATTCAGCTTTTAGTTTACCACGTTTGTCTTATGTTTTCAAACTATACTTCTTACCAGCTTGAATGGTCCGTAAGGCATGCCACAGGGCATGCAGACCACTAGTCCTGTATTCCGAATTTCTTCTTGAACTTCTCGACACGTCCGCCAACGTCAACAAGCTTCTGCTTTCCGGTAAAGAAAGGATGACATTTTGAGCATATTTCAACGTGCAGGTTGCTCTTTGTGGAACCAGTTGTAAAAGTCTCGCCACATGCGCATTTTACTGTAGCTTCGTTATACTTAGGATGAATTCCTTCTTTCATTATTGCTTCACCTTCTTTCACATACGATTATATGTCAAATAATTGAATTTAATTTAAGTAATTCACTTTTAGAGACAAAAAAGATTTTAGCACAAAAATCCACCTTGCGCAAGTATTATTTTTATACCTTTTCTTTCTCCAGGAAAGCTACGTTGATACTGTCCACGAATTCCTTATTGGTCTTGGTCTGCATAAACCTGTTTAAAATCATTTCCGTCACTTCCGCGGTGCCCATATTGCTCATTGCTTTCCGGATGGCCCAAATGCTTTCAAGCTCCTTCTGGGAAAGCAAAAGCTCTTCTCTTCTGGTTCCCGACTTATTCATGTCGATGGCCGGGAATATACGCCTTTCGGAGAGTCTTCTGTCGAGGTGGAGTTCCATGTTGCCGGTACCCTTGAATTCTTCGAAGATAACGTCATCCATCCTGCTGCCGGTTTCAATAAGGGCTGTAGCCATAATGGTCAGACTGCCGCCGAATTCGATATTCCTTGCGGCCCCGAAGAATCTTTTGGGCTTGTGGAGCGCACCGGGATCCAGACCTCCGGACAAAGTCCTCCCCGTAGGGGGGATTGTGAGGTTATAGGCTCTGGCCAGTCTGGTGATGCTGTCCAGCAGTATGACCACGTCTTTTTTCTGTTCAACAAGCCTTTGAGCCCTTTCAAGCACCATTTCTGCAACCTTGATGTGATGCTCCGGCACCTCGTCGAAGGTCGAATAGATTACCTCTCCTTTGATGGAGCGCTGCATGTCGGTTACTTCTTCGGGTCTTTCGTCGATGAGCAGCACGATCAGCTCAATCTCAGGATAATTGGCGGTTATGCTGTTTGCAATTTTCTTGAGAAGTATGGTCTTACCTGCCTTCGGCGGGGATACGATCATGCCTCTCTGGCCTTTTCCAATGGGGGCGATCAAATCGATAAGCCTTGTTGAGAGTTCTCTCGGCGAAGTCTCCAGCGTGATTCTCTGATCCGGATAAATAGGAGTAAGGTACTCAAAGGGAGTCCTCTTTGAAGCAATTTCCGGTGGATCTCCGTTTACATTCTGGACATAAAGGAGTGCCTGAAATTTTTCTCCTTCCTTTGGTATCCTTCCTTTACCTCTGATTTTATCACCGGTTTTCAGCCCGAACCTGCGTATCTGCGAAGGGGATACGTAAACATCCTTGGGGCCGGACAGGTAATTGTCGCTTCTCAAAAAGCCATACCCGTCGGGAAGTACTTCCAGTACGCCTTCCACAGGGTCATCGCTTTCGATTTTTTCAAAATTGGGAGTGGAATTCTCAGTCTCTCTTCTCTGTTCCGTGCGAGGTTCAAATCTGGATTCAAACCTGGGTTCGCTCCTGGGCTCAAATCTTGGTTCGACCTTCGGTTCAGCCCTCTGTTCAAATCTTGGTTCCACTCTTGGTTCAATATTTTTAACTTCGATGGTTTGCTCCTTCTTTTCCGGCTGGGGCCTTTCTTCAATTTTTCTTGCCACCCTGGGTTCAGGAACAGCAGCGGGCTTTTCTACAACCTTTGCCTCTGCCGCCGGCTTGACGGCTTCAACAGCAGTCCCGTCTTTATCGGCTTCTTCAGACTGCGGTGTTTTCGCTGCCTTACTGGGCCTTCCTCGTTTTGATTTTCTCAGTATAACCGGCTCCTCATTCTGCTCAGCACCTTTTTCCGGCTGTTCACCGAACCCGTTATCCTTATCCGAAGCAGCACCATCCGTCCCAGGTTGCATTCCCTCCGGCACGGCTTCAACTGCGATTGCATCCGAGCCTTGAGCAGCCTGGCTTACATCCCCTGCGTCCTGGCCGGACTCAAGTATTTTTGCAGCCAATTCTTCCTTCTTGAGCCTTGAAATATTCCTTATGCCCATCATTTTCGCAATATAACGCAAGTCTTCCAGCGTTTTGCTCTGTAGGTTTATATCTTCCATACTGCACCACCTTAAATATAGATAATAAAAAAAACAAAATAAATATAGGTATAAAAATATAATAGGGATTATATATAAGCGAAATAGTTATCATAATAAATTAAATTTTATCGTTTTGGAAAGGGTATAAACACTTAGAGGAGGTTTAATGAATACTACCCTAAAAAATTATAGCATCAAAGGTAACCCTTGTCAACCTTGAAGTCCCTTGATCAAGTTTGTTATCCGTATAATAAACGTTAGAAAATTTATATTGTATGCTGCAATTGCCTTAAGTAAATCTGCTGGGTGCGCAAAATGTATTTCAGGTCTTCGTTGGATGCCGCACTCAGCACAACGCTTCCCGGACATTTGCTGCACTTCAGCTGGATTGTATCCGACAGCAGCACAAGTTCAACATGGTCATTCCCGCATTCGCATATCAGGTTTCCCTTTTCGGCTATATCGTGAATATGATTGATCGAATCAAACATGACTCTTGTGTTCTTAAAATAGTCATCATAACCCAGGTTATTTATAAGTTCATCCTGCTCCTGCTCCAAAGTATCAATTTTGGCCCTTACTTTTATATCATTCCCTATAAAGCAGAGTTGTATACCCGTATGTGGGCAGCATAACACCATAATATCCCTGTTTAGCATTTCTTTCGGTCTGAAAGCGAACTCATGGTCTTCTCCGCAGGCAAAGCATGGAACCCTGGCTTTAAGCACAGAAGAGCCATTGGGGCATATGGTTATGTCCGATTTTTTACACCTGCAGGTCAGATTCAAATTTTCCCGCTTCAAAAGTTCAAAGACATATATGTTAAAAAACTCAAAGGTTCCGCATTCACTGCATTTATATGCCATTGTCATATTGGTATCAATAAGCATACCGATCTCAACCCCCAAAACAAATGCTCTTAAATTAATTCGCCGATGAAATAAAAATTCCTCCTTTTACACATTTATATATTTTTGACAATACCTCGGTGTTTTAATCCTCCCCACAAACGATTTCCCGGAAAATAAAGCCCCCATACCGTTAAAGTGTGGGGGCCCCGGAGATTGCTTCCTATTTCTTAACGTTTTTTATGGCCTTTTCCGCAAACTGATTGTCAACCACTTTTTCATGGGGAGCCTTCTGTTTCAGTTCTCCGGCCGTCTGCATGACTTCCTGGAGCAGCTCGAAGGACTGCTTTTTAAGGACCGGATCCTTGTTCCATGCATCCTGGTCCTTATACCTCTTTGCCACATCCGCAAGAATTTCTTCACTTGTGTCGGGGAAAGAAGGCTTTATCACTTTTGCTATTTCAGCAGGGGTATGTTGATCAACCCAGAGCTGTCCTTTATAGATGGCATCGGTAAATTTCTGAATGGCTTCCTTGTTCTTTTCTATGTAGCTTTTTTTGGCAAAGTAGGCGGTATACGGTATCTCCCCGCTCTCCATCCCGATGGATGCCAGTATATGGCCTTTCCCTTCCTTCTCCAGCATGGTGGCCGTAGGCTCGAAGAGGGTGACGTAATCTCCCTGCCCGCCGGTGAAGGCTCCTGCCATAAGAGCAAACTGCACGCTTGTATTTACCTCTGCATCTTTCCCGGGGATTATTCCGTTTTTCTTAAGTACATATTCCAAGGTCATTTCAGGAACCCCGCCTTTTCTTCCTCCGATAATGTATTTACCCTTGACATTTTCCCATTTGAAGTCCGGTTCCGGGTTTCTGCCCACAAGGAAAGATCCGTCTCTTTTGGTCAGTTGGGCAAACACGACGGCATGGTCTTCCTTCCCTTCGTTGTAAACATACACCGCCGCCTCGGGACCCGCAAAGCCTATGTCGGATTGTCCCGACAGCACCGCCGTCATGACCTTGTCCGCACCCTGGCCGTTTGTAAGTTCCACTTCAAGTCCTTCTTCCTTGAAGAAGCCCATGCTTAATGCCACATACTGCGGAGCATAAAATACCGAATGAGTGACCTCATTCAGGCTTATCTTTTTAAGCCCGCTTTGCCCGCAGCCCGCCATAATGCCGGCCATCACACACAGGACCAGCAATACTGCAAGTATTCTTTTCATTTGATACGCCTCCTCCAGCTTCAAAGCTATTCATCAGTTCATTATATTCATCTGCCGCAAAGCTGGTGAAAGCGAGCAATCATAGATTTTATCCCGCCGGTCTATTTCTTGAGAAATTTTCTCCGCATGCCGCCCTTTAAAAACTTTTCGATATAGACCACACCCTGGTACATGATGGCCGCTGCCACCGCAAGGATCAGTACGCTGGTCATTACAAGATCCAGTTGGAACACCTGTCCCCCATAGACAATAAGATAGCCGATGCCTGCCTTTGACACAAGGAACTCTCCCACAATGACGCCTACCCAGGACAGGCCTACGTTAATTTTGAGCGAGTTTACAATGGTGGGAAAGGTTGCAGGCAGCACCACCTTTGTAAGCACTTGCAGTTTGGATGCACCAAAAGTCTTGACCAGCTTGATCTTCTCCTGGTCCACCGCCAGAAAGCCGTTTAAAACCTCAAGGATGGTGACGATAAGAGAAATGGCCAGCGCAATGGCAATGATCGACGCGGGTCCCGCACCGATCCACACGATGAATATGGGCGCCAGCGCTATTTTGGGAAGGCTGTTGAGCACTACCAGGTAGGGCTCCGATACTTTTGCCAGAAAGTCGGACCACCATAGGATTGTAGCTGCAATGGTCCCAATAATGGTGCCAAGCAAAAAACCTACGATGGTCTCCAGGCAGGTTATGGCAATATGATTAAAAAGATGTCCTTCATTATAAAGATTGACAAGAGTTCGCATTATCCTTGTGGGCTGGCTGGTGATGAAGGGATCGATCAGCTTCAGCCTTGCCGCTCCTTCCCACAGGAGGAAAAACAAAACCAGGAGAACGATTTGCGTCAGGACGATCAGCGCTTTGTTCAGCTTTACCCTGCGGAGATATTCTCCGTGTTCTTTTGATAGCTGTTCTCTTTGTCCGTCAAACATGTACGTCCAGCTCCTTCCATATCTGATTGAAGTAGTGCCTGAATTCCGGAGCTTCCCTGGAACATAACGGAGTCCTGTTTTCACAGCTCAGCTTTATCTCATAGATATTTTTGACCATGGCGGGCCTTTTTGAGAGTACCACCACCCTGTCGGCCATGCTGATGCTTTCTGCAATGTCGTGGGTGACAAGGATGGCTGTTTTATTTTCCTTTTTAATAATGGCGTATATGTCCTCCGTCACGGCCAGCCTTGTCTGGTAGTCCAGCGCAGAAAAGGCTTCATCCAGCAATAAAATCTCAGGCTTTACCGCCAGAGTCCTGATCAGTGCCGCCCTTTGCCTCATGCCCCCGGACAGCTGATCCGGATATTTATCCTTGAATTCATATAGGCCGTAAGTTTTCAAAAGATTGGTCACATATTCCCGGTTTGAATGGAAAAGATTTCTTCGTATGTCCAGGCCCAGCAAGGCATTCCCCTCGATGGTTTTCCAGTCAAACAAATGGTCTTTTTGAAGCATGTAACCCACTTTGTCCGATGTCCCCGACACCCGGTTCCCATCAACGAATATCTCGCCTTCCGTTGGCTCCAGCAGCCCGGAAACGAGGGAAAGGAGCGTGGACTTTCCACACCCGCTGGGACCTACGATGCTTATAAATTCTCCTTCTTTTACCTCCAGATTTATGTTTTCGATGGCATTGATTTCTCCGTTCAACGAATGATACTTCATGCCCAGATTATGTATTTCCACAATGTTCTGCAAGCCCTGCACCTCACCTCTCGTACACTGTCACACTACAGTATATTCTCCGGTTACCCCCGGGGTGCAGGCAAAAAATATGCACAGTCCCCATACGCATGGATACTGTGCAGCTTCTTTTTCAAATATTTTTATTCGTCGTCATCCGCTCCGCCGCTGCCGAGTTTTTCAGACTGGTCGGTAGTGATGAGCGCATCGATCATTTCGTCCAGATCGCCGTCAAGCATTTCTTCGATCTTATAGAGCGTCAGCCCTATCCGGTGGTCGGTTATCCTTCCCTGGGGATAATTGTAGGTCCTGATCCGCTCACTCCGGTCGCCGGTACCCACCTGGCTCTTTCTGGCCTGGGCCACCTCTGAATTCTGCTGCTCCTGGGCTATTTCGTAGAGCTTGGATCTCAGGACTTTCATTGCCCTGTCCTTGTTTTTGTGCTGGGACCGCTCATCCTGGCAATTGACCACGATTCCCGACGGAATATGGGTAATTCTTATGGCGGACTCGGTTTTATTGATGTGCTGCCCTCCCGCACCCGACGCCCTGTAGGTATCAATCTGCAAATCCGCAGGATTGATCTCCACGTCTACCTCTTCCACTTCCGCCAGCACCGCAACCGTCACCGTGGAGGTGTGGATCCTGCCACTGGCCTCTGTCGCCGGAACCCTCTGAACCCTATGTACTCCGCTCTCGTATTTGAGCCTGCTGTAAGCCCCCTTGCCCTCAAGGGCAAAGACCACTTCCTTGAAGCCGCCTATTTCCGTGGCATTGGAGTCAAGCATTTCAACTTTCCAGCGTTTTCTTTCCGCATACCTGGTGTACGCCCTGAAAAGTACTCCTGCAAAAAGCGCCGCTTCTTCGCCGCCTGCTCCGCCGCGTATTTCAACAATGACATTTTTATCATCGTTGGGGTCTTTGGGTATCAGCAGTATTTTCAGTTCCTTTTTTATTTCCTCCAGCTTTTCCCTGGCTTCCTCAAGCTCCATCTGCACCATATCCCGGAAGTCCTTATCCAGTTTGTCCTCAAGGAGCTCTTTTGCATCGTCTATATCTTTATTGGCCTTCTTATATTCTCTGTATTTAGCCACAACTTCGCCCAGTTCCGAGTGTTCCTTCATCAGCTTTCTGTACTCTTCCTGATTGGATATTACGGCAGGGTCGCTCAATTTGTGGTTGATCTCCTCATACCTGTCTTCTGCAGTCTGCAGCTTGTCAAACATTGAAACCTCCATGGTATTGTATTAAAACGTAGAAAATGCGCAATTGGGCCACGAATGTTCCGAAATGGAAACACACGGCCGTGCGCATATTAATATACCACAAAATTGTGCAATAATCCACTAGCTGCTCAAATTTGAAAGTCAATATCGAAAATGTGTCTGAAGTAGGGACTGTCAAAATTAATGCTATTTGTCCACATCATAAAAACAGCTACGACAAAAATAATCAGAAGGATGCTTCCCACACTGACTTCAACCCTGTAGTTCTCCCTATGTCCAAAGACAAGGTTCAGAATGATGATTTCCAGCCCGAACAATATCAAAACCGCCGGACTGTAGAGCCATAGGTTCTTAAAAATCCCATGCCCGTAAACCGTATTTATAAGCATCAAAACCCCACAGCTGACCATGGTGAGAGCCAGTGTATATTTGCCCGCCCTTATCCTCATAAGTCTTCCTCCGCACGTCATGTCCTGGAACCGCATGAGTATATTTACCCATATTTTATTTTTATATATTATACGTTTTACATTCTTTTCAGTCTGAATAAAAAACCATACTAAACGGCATGGCTATTGCCATACCGTTTAGCGATAAAGCCTTTTATTTTACAATTTCAATATAGCCGTGACTGGTGTCGGCATTGATAACGACCTTTTCCGCAAAATTCTCATAGCCGTTGCTTTCCGCTTCTACAAGGTTTACACCGACCCCCGACCGGTTTACATTGTGATAGGTCATTTCAGGAATCAATAAGTTGATTCCGCCGTTGGTGGTCCTGGCTTTTACCTTGTAGCCCCTGTTTTCCATGTCATTCATGTTGATTTTGATCCAGCCGTGTGACGTTTTCAAATCCATTACCGCCTCGGGAGAATTCTCATAATTCTGAATGTTTTCAACGGTTATTCTGCCATTCTTTGTAGCGGCATTGAGTTTCTGGGTCTTGACATGCTTGATGTCAATCACGGAATTGTTGGTATTGATATCGATTTCCCTGCCCACAACATAGCTGATTTGTATTTTGGCATTCCTGGTATTTACCGAGACCTTGTCGCTGTTAACCCCCATAAGCTCTATATGGCTGTTTTTGGTAACGGCCTCAAAGACCTCCGACAGTGAATCCTCCACATAGATTTTGGCATTTGAAGTCTCAATCTTTATATTTTTGAATCTCACGGCAGGAAGAAATATCTCGTGGGATACGCTGATGCTCCCTATTTTATTCAATGTGAGAGATACCTTGTTTTCACTCTCACCAAACACGAGAATTGCATCGGCATTTTCCTCAGGGCTTCTCACCTTTGACCGTATTACAATTTTGTTTTCCAGGTGTTTTTTTACCACAATGGGACCGTTAACCCCTTCGACGAGCAGTTCCATGCCCTCGGTGGCCAGTGCCTCAAAGCTCCTGTCAGCTACTTTGTAGCTTCCGAACATATTAAAGGCATTTGTATCCACATAGCTTCCTACAAAATCAATCATCTTGTCGACAAGTCCGAAGGTGGTGGTGGCCACATTCTTCCCCAGCTTCTCCGCTTTTACTACAAAATCGTCAACCATATTGTCGAAGTCTTTCTGGTTGTAGCTGTTTTTAAATTCCTTCCGCCAGTCGTTTATCCTGCCTCGCATCTTAAAAATTTCATCCTGGTAGCTGGTTGTCTTCTGCTGTCTTGAAGAAGCTTCCCCCGTATTTTGGGCACCGGCTCCGTCCAGCGCTTCCAAAAGCTTTGCAGCTTCCTCTCCGTTTATTTTTCCTTCTTCCAACATTTTAAGTATAAGCAGTCGTTCTTCGCTAAGTGACATAGTATTATTCCCTCCCATATTCATTGCTTTTTATCCAATTTGACTTTTCCCTTTTATTGCTCCTTAAGCAGGTTCAGCGCTTCGTCCACACTGATCTCACCACTGTTCAGCTTATCGAGCACATCCTTCCGTTTTCCCGCATTTACCGGTTCCGGTTCTCCTTTGTATCCCAGCGCTCCCGCCACATCCTCCAGCCTGTTTTTTACCGTAGGATAGGATACTCCAAGTTCCTTTTCCACTTCCTTAATGTTTCCTCTGCATTTTATAAAAACATCGATGAAAGCTTTCTGCTCCGCTGTCAATTTGCAGAACTTACACAGGTGAAAGTGCCCCTCAATCGTAGTATCACATGTATTGCAGCTTATTCTTGTAACTTCGGTAGCACTTCCGCAAACCGGGCATTTCCCAAGCACTTCTGCCGTCATAAAATCACCTCTTAATTTTATTGATTACTATTTCGCGTTTTGTTAAAATATTAAATTTTATAATAAATAATATTCAATTCACAATATCTATATTAGTACTTTCACCTCCAACTGTCAATATTATTCATTAATTTTATTAATATATACTTGAATTATATTAAGTTGTCTGTTAAATTATTTAATTTTTTAAAAATATTATTGTAGAGTAGGTCGGTGGGAAAATTAAAATTCTCCCACCTTCCCCTTCATCAAACCGTGCATGCGATTCTCCCGCACACGGCTTTCCGATATTCTTCTTCCTTCAGCATTCGCTAGACCGCAAGCTTT
>JAFADI010000251.1 GCA_023424965.1 Bacillota bacterium | reverse complement strand
AAAGCTTGCGGTCTAGCGAATGCTGAAGGAAGAAGAATATCGGAAAGCCGTGTGCGGGAGAATCGCATGCACGGTTTGATGAAGGGGAAGGTGGGAGAATTTTAATTTTCCCACCGACCTACTCTACGTTTTTAACAAATGGTGGTATTAAATAAAATAGGGTGCCCGGGCCGTTTTTCACCCGGGATGTGATAGGATTGCTTCATAAAATACGAAAATATATGGTATTATATGTATTGAACATACAGGACGGATTGAACAAGGAGTAGATAAATGATTGAAATCAAAAATTTATCCAAAAGCTATAACAAAGGCTCCGTCAAAGCGGTGGACAACCTGAACCTGAGCGTGAAGCGGGGGGAGATTTTCGGTTTTCTCGGTCCCAATGGAGCAGGCAAGACGACGACAATAAAAATGATGGTAGGACTTCTGAACCCCGACGAAGGAAGCATCATCATCAACGGCTTCGATAACAGCAAGCAGGTGCTGGAAGCCAAGAAAAGCCTCGGTTACGTGCCCGACAACCCGGATGTGTACGACCGGCTTACGGGATTGGAATACCTCAATTTCATGGCGGATATATATGAGGTGCCTGCAGGACTCAGAAAAGAGCGCATCCTGTATTTTGCGGAGATGTTCGACATACAGAATGCCCTTACGGATTTGATCAAAGGCTATTCCCACGGTATGAAGCAAAAGATAGCCCTTATGGGAGCGCTGATTCATGACCCCTCCCTCTGGGTCCTGGATGAGCCCATGGTGGGACTGGACCCCAAATCGGCCCACCTGTTGAAAGAGCAGATGCGAAAGCACTGTGATAAAGGGAACTCCGTTTTCTTTTCCACCCATGTGATGGAGGTGGCGGAAAAGCTTTGTGACAGAATCGGCATTATCCACAAAGGGAGGCTTGTGGCAAGCGGAACCCTGGAAGAACTGAAGAAGGGGGAACAGGCGGATTCCCTGGAAAATATATTCCTGGAGCTTACGGAGCAATGAAAACATTATTGGCATTGATTAAAATACAGTTGAATATCAATTTTGGCATTTCAGCGCTGAAATACCGGTTTACAAAGGAAAGGGGCAAGTTCTGGGAATCCATCCTGGTGCTTCTCAGCGCTGCCGTGGGAATAAGCTTCCTCACCCTAACCTTCGGAGCAATGATGTTCGGGGTTTTCATCGCGGGGAAGTCCGTCGGAAAGCCTGAACTGACTTTGGTGATCGGCTTTGTTTCATCCCAGATCGTTGTTTCCTTTTTCGGATTGTTTTACATCATATCGGCCTTTTATTTTTCCAGGGATATGGACCTGCTGGTTCCCCTGCCGGTCAAGCCGTCCTCGGTGCTGGGTGCCAAGTTTGCCGTGGTGATGGTAAACGAATACCTGACCCTTATCCCCGTATTGGGCCCTGCACTGCTGATATACGGCCTGCTTTCCGGACAGGGGGTGCTTTACTGGCTGAAGGCGGGTGTGCTTTTTGTACTTTCGCCGGTCATACCTCTTACGCTGGGATCGCTTTTTGCGGTACTGCTCATGCGGTTCGTGAACTTGAGAAAGAACAAGGACCTGCTGGCGGTGATCGGGGGCTTTGCAGGGCTGGCCATAGGCCTTGGGTCCAATTATTTCGTGCAGCGTATTCCCAAAACCGGGGAAGAAGCATTTTTTAAAAATCTGCTGAGGCAAACGGACTTGTTCGACATGATTGGCTCCAAGTTCCCTCCGGGGCTTTGGGCCGCTTTGGGCCTTTCAAGGCCGGGAATTGAGGGGGTGGGCTACTTCGCCCTCTTTATCGGGCTGTGTGTCCTGCTGGTTTTCCTGCTGATGTTCCTCGGAAACCGATTCTTCTATAAAAGCGTACTTTCGGGGCAGGAGGTGGTGCGCAGGAGAAGGGCGGTACCCATTGACGCCTGGGGAAGGAAAAGAATCGGCTCCGTCACCCCCCTCATGGCGCTGCTTGTCAGGGAGTGGAGGCTTTTCTTCAGGACGCCGGTCTTTGTGATGAACGGGATTACAGGGGCCATCATGGGACCCTTTATGATCATTGTAACGCTCTTTGGAAAAGACCGGCAATCAAGCGAGATTTTTCTCGTACTCAACAACCCTCAGTTTGCACTGCCGGTCGCACTGGCAGCGGTGGGATTGATGCTGTTTGCGGGGGGAATGAATATTACCGCTTCCACGGCCCTGTCAAGGGAAGGGGCGGGCTTCTGGATATCAAAGATGATTCCCGTTACCCCCAGGATCCAGGTGGCCGCAAAATTGCTCCACAGTTCTGTGGTGGCCGCTTTGTGCATGGCAGCCACCGGCGTCGCCCTGATGATTTTTATCAAGCTGGTTTTCTGGAGGCTTCTGGTGGCATTTATCCTTGGAATACTGGGTTCGGTATTGATCACGGTATTGGGTCTGCTGATAGACATCCTGCGGCCCAAGCTTGAGTGGACCAATCCTCAGGAGGCCGTCAAGTCCAATCTGAACGGGTTCCTTGGCATAATGGTTACCTTTGCCGTCATAGGAATCCTGGCCCTTGCGTCCGTTTTGCTCATCCTTGGTGGACTGCATGAAGGGCTGGTGTATACTCTCCTGGGGGCTGTAATCATTGCCGCCGCCGTCCCTCTGATTTTGGGCCTGTTTGCCCTGGCGGACCGCAGGTACAAGGGGCTGGAGACATAGCCGGCGTGGCAGAAAGTTGATAGGCACGAAGCATGTGGGGGTATATAATTTAACGGTGATTGGCGGGGGCCATGGACAGGACATAAATCGATTGGGAGGCGTGAGGCGGATGAATATCTATGAGTTGATAAAAAGCAGGTCCAGCATACGGGTTTATAAGAAGGATCCCGTACCGCTTGCTACGGTTGAAAAAATAGTAGAAGCGGCAGGGAGAGCGGCATCCTGGGGAAATAAACAGTGCTGGCGCTTTATTATCGTAGACAGCAAGGTGGAAAAAAACCTGATCGGGAAAACGTCGGGGCAGCCCAACATAGCAAAGGCCTGTGAAGATGCCCCTTATGTATTGGTGCTTTGCGCCAACCCAAGGGAGTCGGGAAGCAAAAACGGCATGGAATATTACCTTTTCGACATGGGTCTGGCCATGGAAAATTTAATGCTGGCCGCCAGGCATGAAGGGTTGGAAACCTGTATCGTCAGCTGGTTTGATGAGAGGTCAATCAAGGGGGTTCTGAATGTTCCCGAGAATTTCCGGGTCATTGCCTATACCCCTTTGGGCTTTGCCGGGGAGGAAGTGCTGTCCCGCCCGAGGAAGAAGCAGCAGGAGATTGTTTTCTACAACCAGTGGGGCAAAAATTTACCGATATAACCGATATAATTTAATTGTTGGAATATATTTTATTAATGGATTTTAAAACGATAATTAAGGAGCGATAAGCATGTCAAAACAAATCTGGAAGCCTACAACCCTTCTCAATCCCGTACCGGTGGTGATGGTGACCTGTGCAGGGAAGGATTCAAAGCCCAATATCATCACACTTGCCTGGGTGGGTACGGTAAATTCCGATCCCCCTATGCTGTCCATATCCGTAAGAAAAAGCCGGCATTCCCATGGACTGATTAAAGAGACGGGACAATTTGTGGTGAACCTGGCAACAAAAAAACTGGCATGGGAAACGGATTTTTGCGGAGTAAAATCGGGGAGGGACATGGATAAATTCGAAGCCGCAAAGCTCACACCGCAAAAGGCATCGAAGGTTGATGTCCCGCTCATCAAGGAAAGCCCCGTCAATATCGAGTGTGTGGTGAGGAATGTACTGGAGCTGGGCTCCCACGACATGTTCATCGGAGAGATTGTGGCAGTCCATGTGGATGAAAAGCTCCTTGACGAAAAGGAAAAGCTCAACCTGGACAAGGCGGACCTCATCGCCTATTCCCACGGTGAGTACTGGAGCCTCCACAAGGCTCTGGGCTTCTTCGGATATTCAGTGGCAAGCAAGGAAGCCTTGAAGCGGCGGAAGAAAAAAGATTAGGTTTTTTGCAGGACGGTTGTGTTCATAATAAACGCAAATTTTTCAGGTTCTTCAAAATGGGGCGCATGTCCCGACGCTCCGAACCAGATGAGTTTTTTATCGGGGGCCTTGAGCCTTTTATAGTACTCCTCCGTCAGCACGAAGGGGGTATTGTAGTCATAGCAGCCCACGCAGAAATAGGCGGGGACCGCGATTTCCGACACCAGCCTGAACAGGTTTATGTTGATGAGTTCGTCAAACAGTGCCTTGAAGGAAAACAGGCTGGCCCTTTTATACTTCAGTTTATCCCAGAAGGTGTACCGGGGGGAGAACATGATCATTCTTACGATGTTTTTTCGGAAAAGGGGCTTCTCAAAAACACCCCCGAATTTCTCCAGCCATTTAATATGTATAAGGGCGTCGGAGCTGGTTCCCTGTTTGGGGGGATAGCCGATACCGCCGATCTCTTTGAAGGCTTTTTTGTTGTTCATTTTTCTGGCGGCATTGTAATTGTATTCACAGAGAATCCTTGCCGTTTTCTGCATATCTACAGCCTGGCCGATGCCGATGTATGCGTGGAAAAGTTCCGGGCAGCGCTTTGCTGCCAGCATCCCTATAATGCTGCCCCAGGAATGGGCCGCAAGATAAATTTTTTGCTGGTTGAACCTTTCCAGCAGGTATCCCGCCAGTTCACAGGTGTCCCGGACAAACTGCTCAACATTCATGGAAGCCTTTGAACTGCTTGCTTTGTATGTTTTTCCCGAGCCCCGCTGGTCCCAGTTGACCACGATGAAATCCTCTTCCAGGGCGGATTGAAAGTTGGGAGCAAAAGCGATCTGGGCAGCTCCGGGGCCTCCATGCAGGAAAAGCAGCAAAGGCTTGTCAGCTTTTTTTCCACGGGCAAGAATCCATTGTTCGATTCCGCCCAGAGGAATTTTCTCCAGGCAGTCGATTTTCAAGAGGGGCGCTGCCCCATCCCTTGTTTTATATTTTTTCGCGGAAAGAAATTTTCTGTATGCCATAAAAACCCACTTCTACAAATGAATTGGAAATAAAATTTATCCCTATTTATAGTATGGAGTTTTTTAAAAGAATGATACCTTGAAGGATTGTGAAAAAAGCGGTTTTATCTGTGCAGCGCAGTGAAACAACTTTGTGCGTTAAGTTGGATATGTAAAAAAATTTACATATTATGGGGGGTATTTGATACCAGGTTTCATTAATATTTTGATTCAAAAAACCAGTCGCGTTTTAGATAAATTAATAAAAAGTGTCATATCCAATTGCCAGGCCCACTTACATTGCGCCGTGGAAGGTCCTGGAGATGACCTCCAGCTGCTGCTGCCGGGACAGGCGGACGAAGTTGACCGCATAGCCCGACACCCTTATGGTGAGCTGGGGATAATTGTAGGGATCCTCCATCGCCTTTTCGAGGACCACCCGTTCAAGCACGTTGATATTGATATGGTGGCCTCCCTGGAGGAAATACCCGTCGATCAGGGCAGACAGGTTGTTCTGCCTTGCCTTTGTTTCCCTGCCCAGGGAACGGGGCACAAGGGTCAGTGTAAGGGAAACGCCGTCCTTGCAGTAGGCGTAGGGAATTTTGGCAACGGAATTGAGGGCTGCCAGAGCGCCCATTTTGTCCCTGCCGTGCATGGGATTTGCTCCCGGGGCGAAGGGCTCTCCCAGCTTTCTCCCGTCGGGGGTGGAGCCGGTTTTTTTGCCGTACACCACGTTGGAGGTGATGGTGAGCACAGAAAGGGTGTGCCTGGCATCCCTGTATGCGGGCCACCGGATCAGGTCGTTATAAAAACCTTTTACGATGTCCGCGGCGATACTGTCCACCCTGTCGTCGTCGTTTCCGAACTGGGGATAATGCCCCTTGATTTCAAAATCCACGATGAGGCCTCTTTCATCCCTGACCGCCTTCACATAGGTATATTTGATGGCGCTGAGGGAGTCGGCAAGGACCGAAAGACCGGCGACTCCGAAGGCCATGAGCCTTTCGGGCTTTGTGTCGTGGAGGGCCATCATCAGCCTTTCGTAGGCATATTTGTCGTGCATGTAGTGGATGACGTTCATTGTATTTACATAGAGCCTTGTGAGCCACTTCTGGAGCTCATTGTAACGGGACAGGACCTTTTTGTAGTCCAGGTATTCCTCGGCATAGGGCTCCGATTCGGGGGCAACCTGTTCTCCCGTGATTTCATCCCGACCCCCGTTCAAGGCAAGGAGCAGCAGCTTGGGAAGGTTGCAGCGGGCGCCGAAAAACTGCATGTTTTTCCCCAGCTTCATGGCGGATACGCAGCAGGAAATGCCATAATCATCACCGAATTCCGGCCGCATCAGGTCGTCGTTTTCATACTGGATGGCGCTGGTGACAAGGGAGACCTTTGAACAGAAGTTCTTAAAATGCGTGGGAAGGGCGGGAGACCACAAAACCGTAAGATTCGGTTCCGGCGCCGGACCCAGGTTGAAGAGGGTCTGCAGAAACCGGTAGGAGGTTTTGGTCACCCTGTGTCTTCCGTCTTCGCCGATCCCGGCAAGGGCCTCGGTAATCCACACCGGATCTCCCGCAAAAAGCTCGTTGTAATCGGGCGTGCGGAGATGGCGCACCATGCGGAGCTTGATGACGAACTGATCGATCAGCTCCTGAGCGTCTACTTCCGTTATTTTGCCATCCCGGAGGTCCCTTTCAATATAAACATCAAAAAAGGTGTTGACCCTTCCCAGGGAATTGGCAGCGCCGTTGGTTTCCTTAATGGAGCCCAGAAAGGCAAAATAGGTCCACTGGACGGCTTCAAAGGCATTGGCGGCAGGCCGCGATATGTCATAGCCATAGGAGGAAGCCATGGTCAGCAGTTCATTGAGGGAGTTCACCTGTTCGTAAACTTCTTCCCGCAGGCGGATGTTTTCCTCACTCATGTCCAGGTCCAAAAGATTGTCCAGATCGTTGAGCTTTTCGTCAATCAGCCGGTTGACCCCATAAAGGGCCACCCTCCGGTAGTCTCCAATGATCCTTCCGCGGCCGTAGGCGTCGGGAAGGCCGGTGATAACACCGCACTTTCTCGCCTTCTTCATTTCCTTTGAATAAGCGCTGAATACTCCGTCATTATGGGTTTTGCGGTAGTTCTCGAATACTTCTTCAATTTTGACGTTCAGCTTATAATTATACTCTTCGCAGGCCTGACGGGCCATTCTTATCCCGCCGTGGGGCAGAACCGACCTTTTGAGGGGCTTGTCGGTCTGAAGTCCTTTGATGACCTCGAACTTTTCGTCGATATAGCCGGGGCTATGGCTGATGATACCTGCAATTGTCCTGGAATCCACATTCAGAACCCCGTCTTTCAGCAGCTCGTCCCTTAAAAGCTTCTTGCACTTGCTCCACAGCTTTTTAGTCCTGAGGCTGGAGTCGGTGAGAAAGCCTTCATCCCCGTCATAGGGAAGGTAGTTCTTATTTATGAAATCCCCGACATTGATGCTGTCCTGCCACTCTCCGGGGATAAAATCTTTCCAGGCCTCTTCGCACATAGTACCTCCATGTCCCCAGTGTGCCAGGTGAATTGTCCCACTGGGCACACAAAATGCAATTGCATTTTTATGGGGTTAATTGAGTTTATTGCACCTACGGTGCAGGCTTTGCGGACTTGCGTCCTCCAAGCCATCCTCCCTGGTTAATGCCATCGTTAATTATATATCAAAATAGAAAACCGCCCGGGCTCTATGATGTGCCCAGGCGGTCGGCTATACTTTAAAGCCGTGCTCCCTTGTGGTAAAACCCACTTCCGCCAGTTGCACGACTTTTTTTATCAAATTCATATTTAAATTATAAATTATCCCCTTTGCAGTTGTCAACCGCAATAGTAAATTGATGCCGTCATAGATGCCTTTGGATAAAATACGGTAAAAATAGAAACTAAATGTTAAAG
>JAFADI010000146.1 GCA_023424965.1 Bacillota bacterium | reverse complement strand
GTAATATTCAAGTTCTCCTATTTCTGCTGTTCCAGGCTGTCCCAGAGAATAGGGCAGCCCGGATCACGTGAAGAAATATCCCCGGTCAACGCGTAAGACAAACACTTTGCACCGCCGCCGCACATGCAATAATATGAACATTTTTCGCATCCGGCCGGCGGAGTCTTTTTTGCCCTGAATTCCTTGAGAAATGAGCTTTCATTACAAACTCAAGCATACTCCAATTTCTCCAAGTTCTGTATACAAATATTATACCTAATCTTTACTGAATCTGTATAGTAGCCCATCCCTTTTCTTTTCCGGCCTGCTCTCCCGGGGTAAGTTCCGGCACCCTCTTCATGGAAGGTTTTAGCACTATTTGACAAATGGTACCGCATGTGTTATATTGATTATAGTTATTAAAATACTTTTAATAAGTTTTTTACTAAAGAGGTGCGCCATGGAAAGTATCAGCGGAAATGCCCTTGTAATTAAAGAGATAAACATCAACCTGGTACGGAAAGCCTTGAAGGTGAAAGGCCTGGCCACCAAGCAGCAGATCGCAAAAGCCACGGGCCTGAGCCTGGTTACGGTGGGAACCGTCCTGCAATTCCTTTTAAAACAAAACGAGGTGTTTGCGTCGGAGCTTTCCCCCTCCAGCGGCGGAAGACCCGCCCAGCAATACCGGTACAACAGTGATTTTGCCTTTGCGCTGGTGCTGTTTCCCTATGAGAGCGCCAGGCGCATTACCATCCACAGCGCCGTGGTGAACCTGTCGGCCCAATGTGTATATGAGTCGGACACAGAGGTTGAGAACATCGATTTCAAATGCTTTGAAGAGATCATCGAGCCTCTGCTCGCCGCTTATCCCGCCATACGGGTTCTGGGCTTCGGCCATCCGGGGATCGAGGACGAGGGAAAAATCATCCTGTCGGACTACAAGATGCTGATCGGCTCCCCTTTCACCGAGCACTTCAGCACCCTTTACGGGATGCCCGTCGTCATGGAAAACGATGTGAACTGTGCCGTCACCGGGTTTGCAAAGCGCAAAAAGCTGCTGGAGGACTGTACGCTGGTCTATCTGTATTTCCCCGACCTGTACCAGCCTGGAGCCGGTATTTTTATCAACGGCAGGCTTTTTAAAGGAAAGAGAAATTTTGCGGGAGAGGTTGGAAGCCTGCCATTTGACCTGGCATGGGGAAAAGACCTGTATGCTTCCTTTGACCCGCTGTGTGAAGCAATATACACGCTCATCCTGACCATCTGCTGCATCCTGGACCCGGACAGGGTTGTCCTGAACGGCAGCTTTTTAACCCAGGACCATATTGCAGCAATTACCAGGAAGTGCCGGGAAGGACTTCCCCGGAACATCGTTCCGGTCATTTCCCTTTCGGACAATTTTGTTTCAGACTATCAGAACGGGCTTGCGGCCCAAACACTGGAGCAGCTGGAACCTGACATCAGACTAACCAGAACAAAATGCTGACGCATTTGTTCTTCACTAGGGAACCTTAGGTTCCCTTCGACGGATGCAAGCATCCTGAGCACCTTCCTGAAACCAGGAAAGGGGAATCCCCTTTCCAAACCCCATGGATAGAAAATTAAAAACCATAATTTTCTATCCACGAACAACAAAACAACTGGGAGTATAAATTTATGGCTACGTTTTTATTGATCACCATTTATATGGCTTTCATAAGCCTGGGTCTGCCCGACTCTTTGTTGGGAGTGGCCTGGCCGCTGATGCGGTCGGAATACGGGGCTCCTTTTGAGGCTGCCGGCCTGGTTTCCATGTTTATCGCAGGCAGCACCATCGTATCCAGCTTTGCCAGCGGAGCCGTGCATAAGCGCCTGAGCACCGGAAAAATCACATTCATCAGCTGTCTTATGACGGCCGTTGCTCTGCTGGGCTTCTCCTTCTCCCCATCCCTCCTCTGGCTCCTTCTCCTGTCGGTACCTCTCGGCCTGGGTGCGGGATCTGTGGATGCGGCGCTGAACAACTATGTGGCCACCCACTACAAAGCCCATCACATGAGCTGGCTCCACTGCTTCTGGGGAATCGGAGCTACGCTGGGGCCTATCATCATGTCACAGTTCATTGCCCGCCAGAATTCCTGGCGGAATGGATACCTGGCTGTTTCCATCATTCAGTTTTCCCTGGTTGCCTTGCTCTTTTTCACCCTTCCCCTGTGGAAGCACATGGCAAAGGAGACTCACAAGAGCTCTTCCGCTCCGGAGGAAAACGGAAATCTTTCGGAAGCTGTTGCTCCGCGGGGAGCAGTGGAAGAAAACGTAAAGCCCATACAAATTAAAGGAGTCAAGCTGGCGCTGGCTTCTTTCCTCTTTTACTGCGGTGCGGAAGCAACCATGGGCCTGTGGGGCAGCAGCTTCCTCATCGGCGTGAAGGAATTGCCGGCGGCCACCGCCGCTCAATGGGTTTCCATGTATTACGCAGGAATTACCGTAGGGAGGTTCATTACAGGCTTTGTGACCCTGAAGCTCAGCAACAGGCACCTAATCCTCATCGGTCAGAGCACCGCCCTGGCCGGAGCCATCCTTCTGCTGCTGCCTCTCCCCAGCCTTTTTTCCCTTGTGGGCTTCATTCTGGTGGGATTGGGTTGCGCACCCGTTTTCCCCTGTATGATCCACGAAACTCCGGCCCGTTTCGGAAAAGAAAATTCCCAGACCATCATCGGCTACCAGATGGCCTTCGCCTATATGGGCAGCACCTTTCTGCCTCCGCTCCTGGGATTGGTGGCCTCCCGCACCACCATAGGCCTCTTTCCGTTTTTCGTTCTGGCCAACATCCTCATCATGCTGGCGGCTTCGGAAAAAATACAGCTCCTTATGAAGTCCAGGAAGGCAGCGGCCGGTTAAAAGCATCCAGGAAAACAAAAAGTACCGGGAACATACCCCTTTTAGGGACGTTTCCGGTACTTGAGCACCAAAACCAATATACGCGCTGGAGCTTATACCTTCAATTCCTTCATGAACTCCCCGAACTTTTTGTCGGTCTCCAGAATGTGGTCTTCCACCCACTTGGCGACAAACATGACGATTTCGATGGATATGCCCCTCTGGTTCTCATCCATTTCATTCAGGTCGATTTCCGAAACTTTGTTTATAAAGCTCTTGTGCTCCAGCTTGTGCAGCTTCTTGTTGATGGGGTCATAATTGTATTTGTCGAATAACTCTTCTTCATATCCGAAGTGATAGACGGTATATTCGCTGAGTTCCTTGAATATGGCTGCGATTTCGTCGAAGTGGTCATAGTCGTCCTTGAGCTTCACAATGTCATACAGGTCCGTTACCAATTCAAACAGCCTTTTATGCTGGTTGTCCACGTCCTCATTATAGCATGTGAATTCTTCCTTCCATTTAAACATAAGCTATTCCCCCGTTACATTTACTATGTGTTTGTATGTTCGACATTTAATTTCAAAATCCTTCAAATTCTTTTTTAATTTTCAATTTTTCGCCAGTAAATCCCTTCTCTAAACAGTTGTCTCCTTTCCTTTTGTAGTTTACAATATTGTAAAGGATATTTATCCTGTCCGCTTTTCAAGGGGGTCCCATGGAAGTCGAAAATTTCAAGCATTTTAAGGATGATATAAAGAGAACCTTTACTATCTATGCTCTTGTTCCGGTCATCATTATCACCTTTTTCAGCTATATCATTTCCTTTTCCATGTGGTACCGGACGGTGGCCAACCAGAACCGCAGCATCAACCAGGAAGTTTCCAAGAGGATAGAATCCGTGGTCTCCGCCTACATGAGCCAGGCCGGCAAAATGTCGTCCCAGGCCGATATTCTGGGCTCCGTAAGCTCCGGGAACGTCACCAGCACCATCTATGAAGAATTCTACAGCTTTGTGAACAGCATGGATATACGGTGTAATTTTTTTGTTTACGATAAAGACATGCGGCCCATTATCGCCAGCACCACCCAGATTCCGGAATACGCCCAGGGGGAAAACGCCTTTTCCTGGGGCATCGCAAACAGAATGCTGAACGCGCCGGACCAGGTGGTACTGGTCCGTACCTCCTCGGAGCACTCCTTAAAGCAGATTCTGTCGGTAGGCAAGGCCCTGATGAAAGATGGAAAGCCCCTGGGCTATCTCACCTTTGACCTGGATGAAAGGGACCTGACCAGGATCATCAGTGAAAATTTCTCCATCAATGTGGTGGTTGCCGATAAATACAGCAATGTCATTTCCAGTACCAATGCCCTGTTGATCAACAAATTCGGCAAGCTGGACGAGAATTTCAGGGGTAAGGCCGGGTTTACAAAGTCGGCCACCGATAGCCATTATGTGACCATGTCGGAAATACTGGATAAAAATATTTCCATCTACACCATAACCTCCATCGGGTATTTCGGCTCCATCTTCATCATTGTGGGAATCCTGCTGGTCATCCTCTTCCTCATGCTTACGGCCACCACCTACCTGTCTGCCAGGAGCATCGCAAACAGCAAAACCAAGGTCATCGATGAAATCATCGAGGCAATCGAAAACGTTCAGAACGGGCAGTTGGACATTCTGCTGAATATCAACACCAGGGATGAATTCCAGATCATTGCGGAGTCTTACAACCAGATGCTCAGCGATATCAAAAACCTCATCGAGGTGAACAAGGAAAAGGCAAGGCAGAGCGTGCTGTCGGAAATCAAACAGCTGGAGTCCCAGTTCAACCCCCACTTTCTGTTCAACACCCTGGAAATGATAAAATACATGTCCAAAATGGACCCGCCTTCGGTAAACAAGATTATCGTGGCTCTGTCCACGCTGCTGCGCTACAGCATAAACAACACCATCTCCAGGGTGACGTTGAGCGAGGACCTGGAATACACCGAAAACTATCTTCTCATCCAGAAATACCGGTTCGACAAGCGTTTCAACTATACCATCAACGTGGAAGAAGGCACCTGTGGCTGCATTGTTCCCAAGCTCATCATTCAGCCCATTATTGAGAATGCAGTAAAGTATGGCTTCGAAAACCGCAAGTCCCTGTCCGTCAAAATCAAGGCCAGCTTCATTGAAGACAAGCTCGTCATTGTCATATACGACGACGGGACAGGTATTGCTCCCCTTCAACTCGATGAAATACGGCAGATATTGAGCCAGAACAAGAACAGCTCCTCCCACATCGGTCTGTTCAACGTCCACCGGAGGATACAGCTCACCTACGGTGAAAAATATGGGGTTGAAATCTTGAGTGAAAAGGACAACGGCACCGTTGTCAAATTAATCTTACCCATAAACAGGAGTGAGGATGCTTATGCTGAAAGTGTTAATCGTTGAAGACGAAGACATCATAAGAAAAGGACTGATCCATTCCGTCGACTGGCTGGCGCTGGATTGCATCATTGCCGGAGAGGCCTGCGACGGCCTGGAGGGCCTGGCATTGATCGAAGAACACAGGCCCGACCTGGTGATCACGGATATCCGGATGCCCCTGATGGACGGAATAGAAATGCTGGAAAAGGCTCTGAAGATCTACAAATTCCACAGCATCGTCCTTACCAGCTATTCGGAATTCGAATACGCCAAGCAGGCAATTTCCTTGAAGGTTTTCGAATATCTGTTAAAACCCGTCGATGAGGAAAAGCTGGTGGGCATCATTGAGAAGGTCAAGCTTGAAATCAGCCAGGAAAAGGTTTACGGAAACCTGCTGGAAAAGACAAAGGCTGCAGAAAACATCAACCTGGTGGACCTGGACATCTATATCGCCTCCGGCGACAGGACAAATTACTATGTGACGGAGGCGCTAAAGCAGATTAAAGTGAATTACAGCCAGAAAATCAGCATTGAATCCATCGCCGGTGATCTGGGCGTAAGCCACAGTTATTTGAGCAGAAAATTCCGGGATGAGACCTCCCAGACTTTTCTGGACATCCTCAACAAATACAGGATCCAGAAGGCCATTGAGCTGCTCAATGCGGGAAAATACCGCGTCTATGAGGTTTCCAACCTGACGGGCTTCAGCGAATACAAGCATTTTTGCAATGTTTTCAAAAAATACACCAATTCCTCTCCCACGGAGTTTATAAAGTCCACCAGCCATGTCATCCACAAAAACGCGTAAACAAAGGGAGAGACCCCTTTTCACACTGAAAAGGAGCCCCTTTTATACCGTTTTATAGATGAAGCCGCTAATTCAAACTAGCGCCTTCCATGCCTGAATTATATAACCTCTTCCTTCTGCTCTCTTTGAGCCTCCTGCGATATTCCGGTATTTCCCTGTAAATGAGGGTATGGATGGCATGCTCGTCATTGCTTACGGTGATGAGGTCCGCCGTGTCCTTCAATGCCTGGTGTGCGTTCGCCGTGGCCACCCCCAGGCCCGCCGCCGCAACCATTTCCATGTCGTTGTGGTAATCGCCGATGGCGATGGAATTTTCCCTCTCCACCTTCACGATGTCCAGCAGTTCCAGCAGTGCGCTGCCCTTTGACACTGCAAAGGGCAGGAGCTCCAGGTAGGTGGAGGTTGAAAAGACACTGTTGACGACTCCGGGAGCGAGGGTCCGTCCCAGGAAGCTTTCGATGTCCAGCAGGACGGGATTAGTACAGTGCAGCAGTACTTTCACCCATTCATGCCCTGCAGCCTCCTGCAGGGACACAAGCTCAAAGGACTGCCCTTCCGCCGTCACCACCGGGTCCACCGTCTCGGGGCCGCTGGTGATGAACATTTTTCCGGGCGTAAATATCTGCATGCACAGGGTTTTGTGTTCCGCCAGGATTTTCTCCATGGGTCCCAGCAGTTGTGCCCTGTCCAGATAGGAGCATTTGATGAACTGCTGTTTTTCCAGATCATAGATGCCTGCCCCATTGTAGAGGATGCAGGGGCAGTTGATGTCCAGTCCCCGGATAAAGGGCTTTACATTGAGCTCCGTCCGCCCCGTGGCCACCGCGAACAAACCGCCCTCCTCCACAAAGTGTGCAATGGCATCCATGTTTTGTTTCGAAACCTTCTGGTTTGAATTGATCAGGGTACCGTCCAGGTCCGAAACCACAAGATAGCCTTTGTATTGCTGCATTCAATTTCCTCCTTAAACACTGACTTCCTTGCTCCCGGAAATCTTAAAGAAGATTACAAGGGAGATGATGGTGGTTACCGTCAAAATGGTGGACAGCGCCGCCGCCGTTCCATAGCTTGCCCTGATAACCTCCGTATAGATGGATACCGACATGGTCCTGGTATTGCCGGTATAGAGAATAACGGAGGCACTCAGTTCGTTGATGACGGTGATCCAGCTCAAGATAGCTCCCGCAAACACTCCCGGCAGCATCATGACCGCAGTGACCTTGAAAAAGGTTTTCACCGGCGAGCAGCCCAGACTGATGGACGCCTCCTCCATGCTGGGACTGATCTGGTAAAGGATGGCGGCGCTGGAACGCAGGGTATAGGGCAGTCTCCTCACCACAAAGGCCACCACCAGGATGAGGAAGGTCCCGCTCAGCAGCAGGGGCCTTTTGTTGAATGCCAGAAGGAGGGTAATACCAAGCACCGACCCCGGTATGATGTAAGGGAACATGGTGATGGCGTCAATGGCCGAGGTAAATAGGTTCTTTCTTCTGGTGGAAATATATGCGATGAGCATTCCCAGTAGAACAATGATCAATATGGCCACAAGCCCATACAGGTAAGTGTTGGCGATGGAGCTTCCCAGCTTGGAAAATACCGTCTGGTAGCTTTTGAAGGAAAACTCCGACGTAAACATGGCGCCCCTGGTCTTCAGGAAAGATGTATAGACCACCGTAAGCTGCGGTATGATGGAAAGAAAAATTACAAGGTAGATAAAGGCATGGGCAAAGCTTCCCTTCAGCCCGCCGATTTCCTTGGGCTTCATGGGCCTCAGGGAGCTCATGGTAAAGGATTTCTTATTGATCACATATTTCTGTCCCATAAAAAGCAGGGCGGTAATGATGACCATGATGGTGGACATGGCCGCCGCAAAATTCGCCTGTCCTCCCACCTCGCTGATAAATTCGGAGTAGATCAGCACCGGCATTACATTGAAGCCTTCACCGATCAGCATGGGCGTTCCGAAATCCGCCAGGGCGTTCATGAATACCAGCAGGGAGCCTGCCAGCAGGGTGGGCAGGATGAGGGGCAGGATAATGGTAAAAACCTTTTTGAAAGAGTTGCAGCCCAGGCTCTCTGCCGCCTCACTCAGGGATACGTCGATCTTTTTCAGGGCCCCCGACACGTACAGGTAAATGAAAGGGTACAGCTTCAGGGTCAGCACCAGGAGTATCCCGGCAAAACCATAGATGGTGGGCAGCCGGATGCCGAGAATATTTTCGAAGAACTTCGTCACGACACCGCTGCGGCCGCACAGCAGCACCCAGGAATACGCTCCGATAAAGGGTGGGGAAAGCATGGAGATGATGATGAGAATCTCCACCAGTCCCTTGCCTTTTATTTTGAAGGCACTCATGAGATAAGCGATGGGGGCGCCGATCAATATAGCCAGAAGGGTGACGCAGGCCGTAACCATAAAGCTGTTGATGAGTCCCTGGTAATAATATTTCTTCTCAAAAAATTTCAGAAAGTTGTTAAAGGTGAACAGCCCCGTTGCAGGGTCTTTAAAGCTGCTCAGAAACAGGGAGAACAGGGGATATATCAGGAATACTGCAAAGATCAGCGAAATGACAAGGGTCACCATGGTCCAGAAATCAAGCTTGAATTTGAGCTTAGTCATACTTTTTCACATCCTTGATCAGACTTCGTTCCCCATCTCCGGTGAAGACGTTGATTTTATCCGCATTTGGAACAAGGCATACGCTATCGTTGTCGGAATAGCTTTTCCCGGCAAGCCCCAGGTACTGGGACAACTCGTTGGAAGGCTGACCCTCCACTACCATATGCTCTCCCAGCAGGATTTCGTAGTTGATGTGTTTTCCGAGGAAAGTGCTTGTTTTTATTTTCGCTTCGATGCCGGCGGCTTCAATAGAGAACTCTTCCGGCCGGACCGCCGCAATTACCTCCTGGTTGTCTTTGAGGCCGTCAACCAGGTTGTTCATACGGATTCTGTAGCCATCCCGGAACACCAGGTATTTGTTTTCCCCCTCCAGTTGTATGTTTCCTTTCAACAGGTTGGAATGGCCGATGAAGGTGGCAACGAAGACATTGGCGGGGCGGCTGTATATGTCGAAGGGTTTCCCCACCTGCTGGATGATGCCCTCCTTCATCACCGCGATCCTGTCGGAGATGGCAAGGGCCTCCTCCTGGTCATGGGTCACATAGACGGTAGTGATACCCACCTTTTTCTGTATGTCCCTTATGGCGCTTCTCATTTCTATCCTGAGCTTTGCATCCAGGTTTGACAGAGGCTCATCCATCAGCAGCACGCTGGGATGAATGACGATGGCACGGGCCAGGGCCACACGCTGCTGCTGCCCTCCCGACAGTCTTTCCGGCAGCCGGTCCCTGTAGTCGTCGATCCTCACCACCCTCAGGATGTCTTCAACCCTTGCTTCCATCTCCTTTTTGGAAATTTTCCTGAGCTTCAGGCCGTACTCCACATTCTGTTTAACCGTCAGATGAGGGAAAATGGCATAGTTCTGGAACACCATCCCGATGTTCCTCTTATGGGCGGGAATATCGTTGATCACCATACCGTCGAATTTGACAGCCCCGCCTTCGATGGAGTTGAAGCCCGCAATCATTCGCAAAAGCGTGGTCTTTCCACAGCCGGAAGGCCCCAGCAGTGTGAACAGTTCACCGTTTTTGATTTCCACCGAAAGATCGGGGATGATGGTGACCCTGTCATATCTTTTTACAACATTCTCTGCATGTATAGCTACACTCATGTAACAATCCTCCTATAAATAAAAGCTCCGGGGCATCGAGCCCCATCGCTTTTGGCCAGATTTGACGGGCAAATGGCCCAAATATAAGCCCACAACATTTGGAAAGTCGCGGGCTTATATATGATCAATAATCCATTTTCATTTGATTATTATTTGCTGGTGTATATGTCCTTGAACTTATCCAGCCAGGCCTGTTTGTTGGCCATTACCACCGCATCGTCGTCCTTGATGGAATTGATCTCGCTCATCTGCTTCAAGCCTTCCGCCGCCGGCACATCCGTTCTTACGGAACGCCTGCTGAGCTGGTTTGCAATCATGGTCTGGGTATCCTTGCTGGTTACGAAGTCAATGAACTTTTTCGCATTGTCCATGTTTTTCGCCCCTTTGATAATCTGAACCGCATCCGGCTTGGACACGACGCCTTCCTTCATATAGACCACCTCAACGGGAGCTCCGTCTTTTACATACTTGGCGGCGCCTTCTTCAAAGGTAAGTCCTACCGTATATTCACCGTCGGCCACTCCCTTGTATACCGCGGAAGAACCGCTCAGCAGCTTGCCGCCAAGATTTTCGCACAGCTGGCTTACATAGTCCCAGCCTTTATCCGGGTCGCCTTTTCCCATGGCATAGAGCATGTTGATGATGTGTTCAAAGGAAGAGGAGGATTTTGCCGGATCGGCAAAGGCAATCTTTCCTTTGAGTTTTGGATTGAGAACATCTGCGTAGCCTTCAACCTTGATGTCTCCGATAAGCTTTTTGTTGATCATGATGACGCTGGGGATTACGGTAAATCTTGTGATCATGCCTTCGGTATTCTTGCAGTAGTCAAAAACGGCATCTTCATTGGCGGACTTGTAATTCTCAAACAGTTCTTTTTTAGGGCTGACTGTAGAGAGCGAGCCTCCCCAAAATACGTCTCCCAGCGGATTTGCCTGCTCCGCTTCCACTCTTTTGAGAAGTTCTCCCGTACCGGCGGTCACCACCTCGGCGGAAATGCCCGTCTTGGCTTCAAACTCGGCAATGATGGGATTGATGAATTCTACAGGGTGAGGGCAATATACCACCAGCTCTTTTGAACCCGGTTTATCAGCTTCTGCCTTCTTTTCCGGCTCTTTTGCAGCCTCATCGGTTTTTGCCGGAGCTTCCGGCTTTTCCGGAGCACTGCCTGAACATGCCGCGAAAGTGAATAACATGCACACTGTCAAAAGAATAGCAAGACTTTTCTTCATGTGTCTCTCCTCCAAAACATTTATTTTATATGTTTATTGTAGTTCCCTCCGGCCCCTCGAACAATCCGATAAAAATCCACAATTATACCAGAAAATGAACTAAAAAAAACTCCGGGGCATCGAGCCCCATCGTTTTTAGCCTGATTTGCTCCGCAAATGGCGCAAATGGAAAAGGGAATGCCTCTATTTGGAACGAGGCATTCCCTTCTTTTTTACTCCGCCGGCTTCTTTGGGGCTCCTCCTGGCAGGAGGCCTGCTGCCTTCAAGAATTTTTCCTTCATACATGAATTTCTTAACCATCGTTATTTTCAGTACTTTTTCATACTTCTTGACCAGTTCCAGTTCCCGGGGTGTTATGATGGATACCGCCACACCTGTCCGGCCCTTCCTTCCTGTCCTCCCCACCCGGTGAATGTAGTCCTTCGGGTCCTCGGGAAGGTTTAAACTGAAGATGTGGGTAATCCCTTCGATATCCAATCCTCTGGCGGCGATGTCCGAGGCCACCAGCAGCTGTATCTTTCCCGTCCGGAAGTCCTCCATGGTCTTTTTCCTGTCCAGCTTTCTGCTGGTTCCGTGGATGCTTTCCGCCTTCAGACCGTGGAACTTCAGCTTGGACGCGGAAAGCTCCGTCTCATTGCCCTGGTTGTTTACAAACACGATGGCCCTCTCAGGGTTCAATATCCTCGCCAGCTTTCTCAGAACCTCCACCTTGTCCCTCTGCTCCGCAAGAAAATAGACATGCTCGATGGAGCCGGGGATGGGAGTTTCTCCTTCGCTGGTGACAAATTCCGGAGCCTTCATCAGCTCTTCCACCCTTGTTTTCGACTGCTGGGACATGGTAGCGGAAAAGGCCATGATCTGCCGGTCCTTCAAGGTACTTTTGATTACGGCCTTCACAAATTCCAGGTTGTTGTCGTCCATCAGCCGGTCCGCTTCGTCCAGGACGATGGTCTTTATGGTGTGGGCGGATATCTTTCTCTTCTTAATGAGCTCCAGTATTCTGCCCGGGGACCCTACGATCATCTGGGGCCTCTCCTTCAGCTTCTCGACCTGCCTGTCGATATTCACATTCCCGATGATGGGCACTGAAGCAAGCCTGGTCTCCGAATTGTTGGACAAAAACTCCATGGTCCGCTGTATCTGTATGGCCAGCTCGTGGGTGGGAACCAGCACCAGAGCCTGCATTTCCCTGGCGGAGGCATTGAGCCTATCAAACATGGGGAGCAGGTAGGCCAGGGTCTTCCCCGTGCCTGTCTCCGACCGGGCGATGATATCCTTGCCCTTTAAGGCTTCGGGAATCACCTTTTGCTGTATGCCGGTGGGTATGGTAATATTGTCCTTCTTCAATGCCTCGATAAGATCAGGTTTTAAGCCCATGGCCTCAAACGAATCCGTCATTAAAATTTATCTCCTTTTTTATTCCTTTCAATCTCTTCTGCAAGTTCATTTAAATAGGTCCAGCGCTCCAGCGCTTCATCCAGGCGGACTTCCAGCTGCTCCTTGTCCGAAAGGAGCTCCTGCAGCCGCCCGTAGTCGCTGGCTGCCTCGCTTATTTGCGTTTCAATTTTCTTTATGCCCTTTTCCAGCCCTTCAATCACTCCGTCAATCTGCTCAAATTCCTTTTGTTCCTTATAGCTGAATTTCAAGGGCCTGACTTTCTTCGCATCCTCTTTGACGCTTGCTTTGCCTATCCGGTCCTTCAAAGCTTCTTCTGCGGCCTCCCGCTCAAGCTGTTCCACCCTTTCGTGGTAATCCGAGTAACTTCCGGTATACTGCTTCACCACGCCCTGTCCCTCAAATGCAAATATTTTTTCCACGATCCTGTCAAGAAAATACCTGTCATGGGACACGGCAATCACGGCTCCGGGGAATTCATCCAGATAAGCTTCAAGAATGGTCAATGTCTGGATATCCAGGTCGTTGGTGGGTTCGTCCAGCAGCAGCACATTGGGGGCTCCCATCAATACCCTTAAAAGGTACAGCCGCCTTTTCTCGCCTCCCGAAAGCTTTGAAATGGGCGTCCACTGGACACCGGGCGGGAAAAGAAACCTTTCCAGCATCTGCGAAGCGCTGATGGTGCCGTCCTTTGTGGTAATGAACTCCGCTTCCTGCCTTATATATTCTATCACCCGCAGGCTTCCGTCCATGTGGTCGTTTTCCTGGGAGAAGAAACCCATTTTCACCGTCTCGCCCACCGCAACCTTTCCCGCATCGGGCTCCAGCCTGCCGGTGATAATGTTGAGCAGCGTGGACTTCCCGCTTCCGTTGGGCCCTACGATGCCGATCCTGTCATCCCTCAGGAGAATATAGCTGAAATCCCGGATGACATCACCGCAGGAAAAGCTCTTGCCGATGTGCTCCAGCTCGATGATTTTTTTCCCCAGCCGGGAGTAAGCCGCCTGTATCTCTATATTGTCACTGCCCTCGGCAGGCTGCTGCTCCTGAAGCTTTTCAAACCGGTCTATACGTGCCTTCTGCTTGGTGGAGCGGGCCTTTGCACCTCTCCTGATCCACTCCAGCTCATTTCTAAGCAGGTTTTGCCTCTTTCTTTCAGAGGCCTCCTCCAGCTCTTCCCTTTCCGCTTTCATCTCAAGGAACCTGGAATAATTGGCCTGGTAGCTGTAAAGCCTTCCGTTGTCCAGCTCGATAATCCTGTTGGCCACCCGGTCCAGGAAGTACCTGTCATGGGTGACCATCAGCAGTGCTCCCCGCCTTTTGTTGAGGTAATTTTCAAGCCAGTCCACCGTATCGTTGTCAATATGGTTGGTGGGCTCATCCAGGATCAGCAGGTCCGAAGGCGTAATAAGCGCACCTGCCATCGCGGCCCTTTTCCTCTGTCCCCCGGACAGCTTTCCCACATCGGCCTGGAAATCCTGGACCCCCAGCCTGGTGAGTATGCTTTTGGCTTCGGTCTCCAGGGTCCAGGCCTCCATGCTGTCCATCCGCTGGGTCAAAGCAATCAGTTCCTTTTCCAGCCGGCTGTCTCCGGGATGTGCATTCATGCCTTCCAGTGCCGCTTCATACTCCCTCAGGAGCCTCATTACGGGGGATTCTCCTTTGAAAACATGCTGCAGCACGGTGGTACCGTCTTCAAACCGGGGATTCTGCGATAAATATTCAATTTTAATCCCGTTGGCGGAAATGATCCTGCCGGTGTCGGGAACTTCCAGTCCTGCGATAACTTTGAGTAAAGTTGATTTACCCGTTCCGTTGATGCCGATAAGCCCGATTTTTTCCCCTTCATTGATCCCCAGGGATATTTCATCAAATAATATTTTTTCACTATAGCTTTTAGAAATTCTTTCAGCGGATAATATGTTCAAACCCTTTTCCCCTTGTCGCTTTCATTCGTATTCCTTCAGATCATCTTTTCCGTTTCGGCCTCGGGTACCGGCCTGCTGACCAGGTAGCCCTGGATATAATTGCAGTTGAAGGAAGCCAGGTATTCCATCTGTTCCTTCGTCTCCACGCCTTCCGCCACCACCTTCAGACCGATCTGGTGGGCCAGGGATATGATGCTCTTGACAATCCTGCCTTCCACACCGCCAAAAGTAATGTCATCGATGAAGGACTTGTCGATTTTGACGGTATCAATGGGAAGATTCTTCAAATAGGTCAGGGAGGAGTACCCCGTTCCGAAGTCGTCAAGGTAGATTAAGATTCCCTTATCCCGAAGGAGCGCCAGCTTTTCCGTGGTGTCCTCAAAAGACTCGATGAGGCACGACTCGGTTATTTCCAGCGCCACACTTCCCTTTTTCAGGCCATAGCTTTCAAAGGCATCCATGACCTCTTTGACAAAACCGCTCTGCATCAGCTGCATGGAGGAAATATTGCAGGACACGCAGATGCCCTTGTCCATGATCTTCTTTGCAAAGGCAAAGCTCTCGCTGATGACCCACCTGCCGATGTCATTGATCAGTCCGATTTCTTCGGCGATGGGAATAAACCTGGCGGGAGAAACAAAGCCGAATATGGGACTGTTCCAGCGTATCAAAGCCTCAAGCCCCACAATGCTGCCATTTACGGCGTCAATCTGGGGTTGGTAATAGAGCATGAACTCCTTGTTTTTATAAGCTTCCCTTAAATGTTTTTCCAATTCAATTTTTTCCGCCAGATCGGCTCCCATCCTGGCGTCATAGAGGACATAGTTGTTCTTCCCCTGGTTCTTCGCCCTGTACATGGCCAGATCCGCATTCTTCAGGATTTCCTCCTCCGACGAACCGTCCTTTGGATACAGGGCGATTCCGATGCTGCAGGTGACATTAAAATTATTTTCCTCGATAATGATGGGATTTTCGAACAGCTCCAGGATCTTCTCCGCCAGTTCCCGGATGTTCTGTTCATCGGTATAGGCATCCTGTACCACAATGAACTCATCCCCTCCGATCCTGCCGATGATGATGTCTTCCCTTCCCAGCAGCTTCAGCTTGTTTGCCAGTTCGATCAGGACCCGGTCCCCATAGGAATGTCCGAAGGTATCGTTAATTATCTTAAAATTATCCACATCGATAAAGAACACCGACCCGCAGCATCCGTCAATGGAACACACACCCAGCCTGGACTTGAGTTGATTGACGATCATGACCCTGTTGGGGAGGCCTGTCAGGTAATCGTAATAGGCCAGCTGCCTTATTTCTTCCTCATACTGCTTTCTGGCGGTTATGTCGGTAATGGACCCCGCATTGTGTACGATTTCTCCTCTGTCGCTGACAATGGCTTTTCCCCTGCACATGACCCATTTATACGAGCCGCTCTTCAGCTTCACCCTGAATTCTGCGGAAAAATATTCCGTTTTGCATTTTATATGCTCCTTAAAGGCCTTTTCAAGCTTTTCCACATCCTCCGGGTGGACGGTTTTATAGATGTCGTCGATGTCTTCCCCCGGTTCATCCTTGGAATATCCCAGCAATTCCTTGTACCTGTCGGAGTAATAGGTCAGCTTGGTGCTGCCTCCCCATTCCCAGATAACATCGTTTGAAGCCTCCAGAACCAGCATATACCGCTGAGCGAGCTCCTGGGTCTCCCTCTGGGAGCTCTGCAGTTCTTCATACTGTGTCCGCAGCTCCTCTTCCGTTGCCGTCAGTTCCTCATAGATGGAAGAGAGCTCGTCGTGCTTTGACTGAAGCTCCCGCTGGGCATCCTGCAGGTCGTCGTACTGGTTCTGAAGCCTTTCCAGGAAGTCTTTACGCTCGGTGATATCCCGCATGATGGACATGACATATACTTTATGATCCAATTCGACTTTGTTCAAGCTGACTTCCACAAAGAATACCGTGCCATCCAGACGCACATGCTGCCACTCGAACTTCTGGGGAAAGCCTGCCAGTACCCAGGAAACCTTGCGGTCCGCTTTTTCAACGGATAATTCCCCGTCGGGCTGCATTTCGGGAGAGAACTGGAAGAAGGATGTGCTGGTCAGTTCTTCCCTGCTGCATCCGAATATTTGCTCCGCTTTTCCGTTGCACTCCACAATGCTGCGGTTTTCGTCCAGGATCATGATGGCATCGTTGGCAGCCTGATACAGGGTCCTGTACCTGTTCTCACTTTCCCGCAAGGTCTCTTCCGCCGCTTTTCTGTCGCTTATGTCACGGACTGCGGCCACAATAACATTTTTCCCCGACCACTCGCACTTTCTCAAGGCAACTTCCCCATCAAAAAGAGTGCTGTCAAGGGGCCGTTTGAACTTCCACTCAAAGACCAGCGAGCCCTCGGAATCCAGTTCCTGTATCTCCTGGAGCTTTTTCACCGTTTCCCCGCCTTCCAGGGACAGGCCTTCGATGCCATACTGCAGTATTCCTTCGTTCTCCAGGCCATACAAAGCGCCCGCTCTTTGATTTGTCTGCAAAATCTTGCCGCTTTCATCGTGGATTAGAATTGCATCATGGATTGTATTGAAAATGGTGCGTATGTTGTTTTCTGCACCGATCCTTTCACTTACTTCTTTGGCCAGGCGGCTGTTGCCTTTTACCAGTGCCGCCACGTAAACCATGAGGGACGCCAGAATGAACACCGTCAGGAGCAGAAAGCCGTTTCTCTGGTTGTCAAGAAGCTTTCTCAGTTCCACATAGCTGCTTTCGGTATACATGCCTGTACCGATATAGGCATTGATTTCCGGTATTCCTATGACATAGGACAGCTTTTCTTCCGGAATTTTTTTATTGGGTGGATAATAATCGTAAGTTACATAGGAACCCTCCGGCTTTTCCTTCGCCGCCTTTACCAGTTCCCGGATGATATATTTCCCGTTTGCATCCTTAAGGTCCCATTGGTTTGAACCCTCCCGCTCCGGTTCAAAGGGCTGGACCAGCATAGTTCCTTCATAGGAGCTCATAAATATGTAATTGGGCCCGAACTCATCTTCATAGGTCATATTGCGGATGAAGTCACTAACGGTTTCCCGTGCCTCCTCCACACTGATTTCTCCCGCCCTCGCTTTTTCAATGACAGGTTTGACGGAATTGTGGGCAAGATGCACCATCTTGTTCACCGAATTCATCCTCTGTTCCCTCATATGGGTTGAAAAATCAGAAGTGATCGCCTGGGAGAAGAAAAGCTGGAAAAAGGCTATTATAAGTGAAATTGCAGCAAATATGACAATCCAAAGCTTTTTGGGCTTGTCCGTTGTTTTCCCCATCTGTGTTTGACCTCCAGACCTCGTAGTAGCAGATATCAGATTGCTTTGATTCTTATCTGGAATAGAAATATTGCCGGATACTAGTATTATAGCATAAAATATCCTATAAAATGACTTATTGCAGCCAAATTCCGACAAAATCATTGACCGGAGGCCTTTTTCACCCGTTCCCATGAAAAAAGATACCCTATTTTATAAGGTATCTTGCGTTTCTTCAGCAGAAAAACTCATATTCCCGGGACCACTCCATCCTCTCGCCGGGCTTGAGCCTTATGTCGATGAACACCTCGGGGCTGACCACATGCCCGCACCCCCACAGCGCATATTTGGCGGCAGGCAGCCTGCTGATATCCTTTACCCCCACGCCGCTGGGTCCGTGGACCAATTGCCACTGGCAATCCCCGTCCCTTCGACCCTTTTGAATAATTCCGTAAAAATCTTCTTCCGGCTCTTCCTCCCAGAGGATTTTATCGCCGTTCAAGGTGAATTTTCCGGCAAGCCTGTCGGCCTTTATCAGTCCGGGAAAGCTCAGGCAGTAGTCTCTTCCTAGCTTGTGGCCGTCAATCCCCATGAAGTTATGGCAGTATTCATTTGTTGCAATATCCTTCCCACCCGTATTCTCCAGCCTGTAATCCATGCGCAAAATCCGGTCTTCGACACGGACGGTTTTTTCAAGCCTTACGGCATAGCCGGAACATTCCACAGGCTCCATGGTGAATTTTGCGCTCTGCCCGTCACAGGACATCTGCACGGGATAAGGCTCTATGTCATAAGGCCTGTGGAATTCATAGGGTCCGGCGGAAACACGCCGCAGCAGTCCGATCCCTATTTTGGTGAAAGAACCCCCGATCCCGGCCTCCTCATACCCCGGCGTCATGTCAATGCCAAATTCATTGCAAAAGCCAATTCCACCCGTTCCCTTATTCCGTTCGTACTGCTCGGGAACACAAAAATTGTGCCGCTTATCCAGGGTTATCCGTGTTATAAAGCCGATCCAGTCGAACCGGGAGCCTTTGTAAACCCTGCCGGGCCTCGCTATCTCCACTTCCAGCCTTCCGCTGCCGATCATCAGACTGTCTTCGGCCTTTATGCCCCTGTCTTCCGTATCCCATATTCCCATACCGGCGCCCCCTTATTCCCGGGATTTTTTTTGCATGAGGCGTTCCTTTTGCCGGGCTTCGCCTTCAAGGTAGTCTTTTTTCTCCTGGTCGGTCTGTGGAAGCAGCGGCGGCACCTCCGTGGGCCTTCCCCCGTCATCCAGGGCCACAAAGGTCAGGCGTGCGCTGTTGGTGAGCGTTACCGTTCCCGACTTGATATTTTCCGCATATACCTTGACCAGCACCTCCATGGAGGACTTTCCCACCCATGCCAGCTTTGCCTTCAATATGACCATCTCCCCCATCCGGGTGGGATGCCTGAATTCCAGACTATCCACCGATACGGTGGCAACGATTTTGTTTGAATGCCTGGATGCCGCCATGGCTCCTGCGATGTCGATCCAGTGCATCATCCTGCCGCCCAGCAGGTTTCCCAGCAAATTGGTATCATTGGGCAGCACCAGCTCCGTCATCTCAACTTCCGATACGGACGGCGCCTTTCCCTCCACGGGCTCAAGTTTGTTTATATTATCTTCACTCAACGCAAGTCCTCTTTCCCTTTTTCCTATTAGCCCTACAGCCGTTCTCCTGCCAATATACCAAATTTAACCTGAACAATCAAGACAAAGCTACTCAACCAGCAGCTTCCCATCCCGTGTGGGATAAACGAAGTCGGGAGTGATGGCAGCCTTGTATGTATCATAGGTCTTCCGCCACAGCAGTTTCAGTTCTTTGTCGTATCCGGCCGCCACCACTTCGCTGTCAAACCATATGGAGCTTATGAAGAGAGGCTGGGGAAGGGTTTTTATATTCCTGGCGGTGATCCCTATAAAGCCCCCGTCAGCGGCAGGATATATGGCACCTGCGAGGGCATCCTTACCGTGCTTTTTATACAGGGTCCGGTTGTCCCCGTCAATGATTCTCAGATAGTTCTCCTTCCCTTCAACACCGCTGACGGCTAAATTGCCGCTGTCCAGCAGGGAAAAGGCGGTGATGGTTTTGCCCTTGCTCCGGTCCTTCCACACTTCCCTGCCCTGAGGGTCTATCTTCATCAGAAAGTATCCCGTCTCTGTCCCGGGTATTCCCGGATAGGTGGCTCCTGCCAGATAGATAAAGCCCTGCGAAAGGATAAGCTTGTCGTGCTGGACATATTCCTCGTCCTGCAGCGTCATGGTCCACCGCTCATCAAAGTTTTCACTAAAGCAGCCGAGCTTCTGTACCGTCCTTTCGCCTTCCCGCGAATAATAACTTATAATCAGGCCTGTACCCTCCGAATAGGCCGCTGCCGACAGGCTGCGTGTCCCATCCCCGGCAAAGCTCTTTCTGGCAGTCATATCTCCATTTTTATCAAACTTCATAAATACCAGTCCCATCTCCCCATTGTCCGGAGGCTGGCTTTCTTTTTTCAATCTTCCGGTACCCGCCGTTACAATATCCCCTCCCCCGGTTATGAAGAGGCTGTGAAAGAGCTCCCCCTCATATTTTTCCACTTTCTTTTTCCACAGCATCTTTCCGTCTCTGTCGCACATCACCAGATAGCCATTTTTATCGGACACGGCCGGCTCCATGCCATAGCTCCATTTTTCCACCGCCAGCACAAAGCTGCCGTCGGGAAACGCGGCAAGCCTGGCGCTTCCGCCGTCCAGATAGGTTATGTCATAGGCTTTGGCCCATATGAGCCCGCCTTCGCTGTCAAAGCATTTAACGGTGGGAGACTTCAGTTTGCCATTTTCCGGAATGGGACCTACGAAGCTGGTGATGACATCCCATTGAAGCACCAGATGACCGCCGGGGACCGGAGTGAACGTATCTTTGTCAAAGCTTTCCGTATGTACCTCCGGTACCTTTCCCACGTTGTAGTCCGCAATCTTGTAATAACCGGTATCAATCTCCAGCCGGGTATTCTCATCAACATCCACACCGGCGCTGTCCGGCCGGGATCCGCATCCCGCCGCCGTTAAACCTATTAAAAGCACCAGGCATAAAAGGGCAGTCGCTTTTTTATCCATGACTAACCTCCATAGACAGGGTTGGTCAGCAGGGCCAGTGCCGTCACTGCCAAAAACAGTACGAAAAGCAGCACAACCACCGCCCTGTTCCTCTTATAATCCATCACATTCAATACCCGAACCTTTACCGCTGAGCCTCCGAAAGCCGTGGACAGGAACATCTCCCGGCCGGCGGCAAAATTCACCAGTGTCCGGGCATATTCCTTCCGCTCCTCTGCGGGCAGTCCCTTGATGACTTCCGTATCACAGGCAAGCTCCATATCTTCGAAAAAAATACGCAGATAAATCCACACGAAGGGATTGAACCAGTGCAGGCAGGCGGCACATATCCCCGCAAGACGCCACAGGCCGTCATGGCGTTTCATATGCACCCCTTCATGGAGCAGCACATATTTCATCCCGTCCTCCTCCATTGCAAACCCGGGAGGAACAATGACTTTCTGTCTGAAAATTCCGAAAACAATGGGCGAGGATACCAGGGAGGATTGGTACATATTTCCGGCAATATGCCGGGCCCTTCTCAACCGGCTGCCGGTGATGCAATATAAAACCAGGCATGCCACAAGCCCCAGCGAAGCAACAAGGATCCAGACGCAGGCTGCGGCTCCGAAGATATCTCCCAGCAGTTCGGACTTGTAGGTGACGGGAAAATAGCTGTCTGCGGCCCCTACGAAATTCGAAACCGTCAGGTCCGTCCTTTCCGGCAGGGGAGCAGGAACGGCGACCACCTTTTTAACCAGGTCCCCCGTAAAGTTAAAAAAGCTGATCTCACTGGAAAAGGCGAAAGGCAAAACCAGTCTTATAAAAACAAGACTCCACATGGCATAAGCTGCGAATCTGGGAAAAGCCTTGAACCGGCGTAGTATAAGGAGAGGCAGTCCGATTGCCGAAGCGGTTATGCTCATATTCAGTACAAGGTAAAAAGCAGTATCAAGCAAATTCATCCCTCATTTTTGTCGATGATGCGTTTCAACTCCTCGATTTCCTCGTCCGAGAGCTTCTCCCGGTTGAAAAAAGCTGCAAAAAATGCTTTGCGGGAACCCTGGAACAGTCTGTCTATCAGGCTCTCCGTCTCTGCCTGCAGCACCTCTTCCCGCGTGACCAGAGGGGTGCATACAAAATTAGGCTCTTCCCTTTTTACGGCACTTTTCTCCACCAGCTTTTTCAGTATGGTGTAGGTCGTATTCTTATTCCAGCCGATCTGGGCCTGAGCAAGAAGGGAAAGCTCCTTTGCCGATACCGGCGCATTCTTCCACACAAGCTCCATCAGCTTTAATTCGCTGTCAAAAAGTTTTGTTCTTTCCATTTCCATGCACTCCAGACGATTGTAATAGTATACATTCAGACTATCTTAATAGTCCATAAATGTCAAGAGCTTTTTCGGTAAGTACTTAAAACATTGCCCCAACGCAGGATAAAATCCATTGAAAAAATTGCCAATGAAATGGACCTGGGCTCTCTATATTCTTTTGAGTAATGGAGAATACTATAGAAAAAGAATTTTTCGAGGTACTGTCATGAGTGATTTGGACAATATGGACAAGGAAGAAGGAAATGACGAAATAAAGTCCCGGAGGTTGTACGGAGACGGAACGCTGGGATACGAAAGCGGCAAGGAGCCCCTATGGTACCTGAAGACCCGCAATGCAATCAACTATGTGCTGGGAGTAATTGAAATCCTGCTGGCCTTCAGGTTCCTGTTCAAGCTGCTGGGTGCAAACTCCGCCAGCAGTTTCGTGTCCTTCATATACTCCCTGACGGGTATTTTTACAGCGCCTTTTACCGGCATCTTCAGTTCCTCCGTAACCAACGGACTTTCCGCAAAATCTGTTTTCGAGCCAGCCACCCTCATCGGAATGGTGGTTTACGCCATCTGTGCCTGGGGCCTGATAAGGCTCATAAGGCTAAAAGCTCTGAGAGACGGACAATAGTCCCCTTCTCCCCTCCGGCAGGATTATTTTTTTGAAATCCGGCAATAATTAACCTATGTAGGAAGCATTTTCAATACACAGGTGTTAAAAGGAGGCAGAGACTATGGATGACGCGCCATTGAATCTGGAAAAAAGAAATGAAATCGGAGGCGGAAGGGTCAGGCGGTTAAGGGATCAGGGCTATATCCCCGCCGTGGTGTACGGACGGGGGGCGGGCTCAATTGCCGCCCAGGTGAAAACCTCGGAGTTCAAGCAGTTCCTTAGCAAAAGCGGCAAAAATTCCGTTTTCACTACGGAGTTTGCGGCAGATGAAGACCTTTCCGTCCTTGTCAAGGATTTACAATACGATGCTTTTCACAGGGAGATCATCCATGTGGATTTTCAAAGGGTTTCCATGAACGAGAAAATCAGTGTGAATGTCCCTGTAAAAATCGCAGGAAGGGAAAGAATTGAAAAGGGAGGGAATGTAATTGCACACCAGTTGAACGAGATTACGGTGGAATGCCTTCCCAACCAGGTTCCCCGGTATCTGGAGGCAGACGTGTCGGGCCTGACTCCCGGCCACAGCCTGACGGCTTCCCAGTTGAAGCTGCCCCAGGGGGTATCCCTTGTCAACGGCGCCGGTGAAGTTGTTTTGTCCGTTACGGGAGGCGGGCTTGAGTTGAAGTCCTCCAAGGCGGAGGAACCGGCGGAGCCTGAGCTTGTGGAAGGATCAGGCAAAGGCGCCGATACTGCCGGTACTGCAAAAACTTAAAGGCTGTGGGATAATTCCCACAGCCTTTTAAAACGGTTCCACAGCGCCAAAGGTGTTCAGCACCCTGTAAAGGATCGCTGCAATCTCAGCTCTTGTGGCCATGCTCTTGGGTTTCACTCCACTTCCCGACCCCTGCACAATTCCGGCCTTCGCAAGGGTGGCAACGGCCTCCCGGGCATAAGCACTTATGCTTTTGTTGTCATTAAAGCCTGCCAGATATTCCTCTCCGGCCTTTTCAAGCTGCATGCCGGAAATTTCAAGGGCCCTGATGACAAGGGTCATCATGTCCTCCCTGGTGATGTTCCCGTCGGGATTGAAATTCTCCCCGCTACCCCTGGCAATCCCCAGCGCTTTTGCAGTCCCGATGGCGTCATAGTAATAAGCTCCCGGAACCACATCCTTAAAATTGTCCGTATACTCGGCCTTCAGATTCAAGGCCCTGACCGTCATAAGGATGAAGTCCCCTCTTTTTGTGTTCTGTGCCGGGTTGAACCTGCCCCGTTCATCGCCTTTGACGATACCCTTTTCAAAGAGCGTGTCAATGGCCTTGATGGCCCAACCGTAGCCCATTCCCACATCCGGGAAATGCTCCGACTGGTCCATGCTGACGGTAAGGCCGCCGCTCTCGTTGTGGAGCCGGTCCAAAGCCGTTACCACATAGAATACGCTGCCGGGAGCTCCGGTTCCCGGATCTGTAAAGGTCTGGCTGCCGGTGCCGGTTTTTCTTACGGTGGCCACCAGCTTCGCCCCACTGGCATTGGAGGTGACATCCGGATTATCGCCCATATTAAAGCGGTACACCGCATAATAGGCCGTGTTGGAATCGTTGTCGCTCCAGGAGAGCTTCAGGCCATTGGAAACGGCCTCCAGTTTTCCCGCAGTGGGAACCGCCGGCGCCTTTCCACCCTTCCACGGCATCACGGGGACCAGGCTTTTTGTGGCCCAGGGACCGCTCTTTATGGCATTTACCGCCTGCTGCTTGCCCTGGTCATTGAAGTTATTCATCCTGAACAGGATGCTGCCTGCCACTTCCGGCTTGGACCCATTGAACTTCAGCTGCCGGACCATTTCCTGTGCGGCGTTTTCTCCTTTAAAATACTTGTCGGAATCGTCATTGACCTTATACAGGGCCTGGCCGATATAGAGGTGCACATTTTTCCCCTTGCACAGGTTGGACCACCAGGAAGCCAGCTCCCCATAAGGCGCATTTACATTTCCAAAGCTGAAATAGATCTGGGGGGCGATGTAGTCCACCAGTTCCTCCTGCACCCACTTCTTCGTATCTACAAAGCATTTTTCATAATTGGTATAGGTGGTATTGGTATTGGAGCCGTCGGCGTGCCCGTCTTTTTTATTGCCCCAGATGCCCGAAGGGCTTATACCGAACTTCACCCAGGGCTTTGCCGCCCGGATCTTCTGCGAAAGCTCCTTCACAAGCAGGTAGGTGTTGTTCCTGCGCCAATCCCCCAAATTCGAGAAATTCCCATCGTTGTATTTCTGGTAGGTTTCCCCGTCCTTTAATTCTCCCTGGACTTTTTCATAGTAGAAATAATCGTCAAAGTGTATCCCGTCCACATCATAGTTGTTCAGCACCTCCATTACGCGGCCGGCCACCCAGTTACGCGTATCGGGAATGCCGGGGTCCACGACGAACCTGTCCATGGCGGTCTTGATCCATTCGGGATGCTCCTTGTAAACACTTTTTTCCACATTCATGGAGGCAATGGTGGTATCCTTCATGTCCATGGAAACCCTGTAGGGATTAAACCAGGCATGCAGTTCCAGATTGCGCTTGTGGGCCTCCTCGATGGCGAAGGCCAACGGATCGAAACCCGGGTCCATTCCATAAGTCCCCGTAAGGTACCTGGACCATGGCACAATGCTTGATTTGTAGAAGGCATCCCCCTCCGGGCTGACCTGAAAGAAGACGGCATTGAGATTCAGGGAAACAGCCCTGTCCAGAATCGTCACAAGCTCGGCCTTGCTCTTTTGCACCCGGGTTGCGGTATCCTGTATATTTCTGGTCTCCCTGGAGGGCCAGTCCATGTTTGTGACGGTACAGATCCAGGAAGCCCTGAGATCCCGCTTCACAACCGGAGAAACAGCAGGAATGTACTGTGCATATGGATCCCATGGATTTGACGCCGCCAGTACGCCGGCCGGTATGGCTGCCAGCGTGAGTACAAAGGCCATAAAAAAGCCGGCCAGTCGCATATATCTTTTTTTCATCGGTGTTTTGAACCCCCATCAATGATTTGAAAAATTAAAAATCAAGGGTGGCCGCCCATGACTGAACATCCCACCCCAGAAGTCTCTTTATTGTATAACATTATTTGATTTACTATGTTAAAAAGGCATTGTTTATTCCAACATATCAAAGTAGTATTAATTTTATCAAAAACTTCCGGCATATTCAACGACAAAAACTTCCGGCAAACCTATTTTCACTCTTTTTGCCTACTTGTAGGCCTTTTCCATGATTTCAACGGTTTCTTCCAGGGAGAGTCTGTACCTGTCCACGCCAAACAGTCCTCCCATGGTATCCCTGGCATTTTGTGCAAGCTTGGGTATATCGGCCTTGCTGATTCCAAAGTCCGACATTTTCAAACCGTCAACGCCGCAGCCCGCCTTAAGCTTTTTCAAAGCCTCGACAAAGGCGTAGGGGTTTTTCTCGTCGGGCAGTTCATCCACCTTTTCTCCCATGGCTCTTGCCATATCGACGAGCCTTTCCGGCACTTTCTCCGCGAAGAAGGTATAATAGGCCTCAGACAGGAGGATCAGGCCCGCCCCATGAGGCAGGTCGGGATGGAAAGCACTGAGGGCGTGCTCCATGGAGTGCTCGGAGGTACAGCTTGAAGTGGACTCCACAAAGCCCGACAGGGTGTTGGCCAGCGCCACCTGGGTCCTCGCCTCCACATTGCTGCCGTCCTTTACGGCTACAGGCAGGTATCCCGCAATAAGCTCCATGCTTTTTAGCGCATAGATGTCGCTTACGGGGTTTGCCACACTTGCGATATATCCCTCGGTGGAATGGAACAGGGCATCAAAGCCCTGATACGCCGTCAATGCCGGCGGCACTGTCAGCATCAGCTCCGGGTCCACGATGGAAAGCACCGGAAAGGTCTCTTCTGTGCCAAAACCGATTTTTTCATTGGTGTCTTCCTTGGTGATTACGGTCCATGGGTCCGCTTCCGTACCGGTGCCTGCGGTGGTTGTAATGGCCACGATGGGAAGTGCCCCGTTTTCTACAGGCTTTCCTTTCCCCGACCCTCCGGATATGTAGTCCCAGTAGTCCCCGGGATTTTTTGCCATCACCGCAATGCTTTTCGCACTGTCGATGCTGCTTCCGCCTCCCAGGCCTACCACAAAATCACAGCCTTCCCTTGTTGCGATTTCCGCGGCCTCCATCACATGGGACTTCACGGGATTGGGAAGGATCTTGTCAAAAACCACACTCTCCGCCCCGTTTTCCCTGAGAAGGGACAGCACCCGGTCCAGGTAGCCGTTCTTCCGCATGGAGGTTCCGTTTGAAATGACCACAAGGGCCTTTTTCCCCGGAAGCTTTACTCTGGAAAGCTCATTGAGCTTCCCGGCACCAAACAATATTCTCGTTGGAATAAAATACTCAAAATTCATCACAGTCCCACTCCTTTTCCATTCATCATTGACGATTATACCATCGGCAGTATATTATTTAAAGTAGTTACATATATGTCATATAGTTTCACAAAAGTAACTAATATGATTTATATCGTTCAGGCAAAGAAGCCGCCGATTTAAAATGCGGCACGTGAGCCTATATAACATGGAGGATGGCATGGAAAAGACGATGGAAAAGATAGAAAAGACAAAGGAAGGCTGCTGTTCAGTACAGGTGGAGTGCTCCATTGAAAAGGCTCTGGAGGTGCTGAATGGAAAATGGACTTTTTTAATTCTCAGGGATTTGTTTGAGGGCACCCGGAGGTTCGGCGAGCTCAGGAAATCCCTCACGGGAGTGAGTCCCAAAACCCTGTCGGAAAGGCTCAAGGAACTGGAGGAAAAGGGGATACTGGTCAGAAAGGCTTATGCCACCATTCCCCCCACCGTAGAGTATTCGCTGACCGAAAAGGGTCAAAGCCTCATGCCCATTATCAAGGCCATGAAGCTCTGGGGCGCCACCTGGGGATAACCCCCGGCGGCCGGGCCTGCTCCACAAGGTATTATTTCCACGGGGTGTTGGAATGCCGGTGAACGTTGATTTCATCGATGACCGCATTTCCCCTGTGGGTTAAAACAAACTGGACAATGTCCGCAATTTCCTCCGGGGTTGTGAGCATGGAAACCTCCAGGTCCGGCCTTACCCGGGAAACCATGTCCGTCGCCACACCGCCGGGGGCAATGAGGTGAACCCGTATGCCGTCTTCAAAAACCTCCTGGGCCAGCACCTTCGTCATTCCCGTCAAAGCATGCTTGGAGGCGGCGTATGCGCCCTGGTTCACATAGCCTTTGTAGCCTACCACCGAGGAAATATTGATGATCGTCCCATGGTCCGATTTCTTAAGATAAGGAATGGCCTCCCTGCACAAAAGAAAAGGCGCCCTGGAGTTGACGGCCATCAGCAGGTCCCATTCGTCCGCCGTGGTCTCCGCAATGGACCTGGAAAGGGTAATGCCCGCATTGTTTATAAGAATGTCGATCCCACCGAAATACCCTGCAGCTTTCTTGATTATTTCCCGGGGAGTTTCAGGGTCTGCAAGATTTCCCGGGCAGGCCAGTACCTTGACCCCATACGCGGACAATTCGCTCTCCGCCGCATTTAAGTTGCCTGAAGAACTACTATTTACAGCCAGGTTTACCCCGTTTTTTGCCAGCATGACGGAAACAGCTTTTCCTATCCCTCTGCTCGCTCCTGTCACAAGCGCCGTTTTTCCTTTCAAAGCATCCATCTTCCATCCTCCTTTGTTAACCCTTATTATACCAACAGCTTCCCCATGCGTCCAGCACGGCCCTGTTCTTTCCACATTTATGGTCCGGTGGTATAATAATTGTGATTGCAGTCACCAATAATGAGGTAAAACATAATGAAGGAATAATTTTATGAGCTTTGCCAGCGTAGGAAAGAAGTGGTTTGAGATGAAGTTCCTTTTTAGAGTTTTATTTTGCTTAATTTTTATATTTATGCTGATAATAGTTACAGGATGCTCCCCAGGGAGCAAATCAACGGACAAAAGCGAGGAGATTGGAGAAATGAAAACTGAAGACAGATTTCCGGAAAACCCCAACGAAGGTGTGGACTACAGCGGAAGAGAATTGAAAAGCATATGGCTGGCGGGAGGATGCTTCTGGGGTGTAGAGGCTTATATGGAAAGGGTCTATGGCGTTGCCGACGTTACGGTGGGCTATGCCAACGGCAACACGGAAAATCCCTCCTATGAAGAAGTCAACCACAAAAATACCGGACACGCCGAGACGGTCCAGGTCAGCTATGACCCTGAAAAAGTCAAGCTCGAGACCCTGCTGGAGTACTATTTCAACACCATGGACCCGACCTCGCTGAACAGGCAGGGCAACGATGTGGGCACACAATACAGGACGGGGATCTATTACAAGGATGAAGCGGACCTGGAAATCATCAAAAACGTCATTGCGGCGCAGCAGAAAAAGTATAAAGAGCCTATCGTGACGGAGGTAACCCCTCTGGCAGGATACTATCTTGCGGAAGAATACCACCAGGACTATCTGGACAAAAATCCCGGGGGATATTGCCATGTTGATTTTTCAACCTTGAAGGGAAAAGGTTGATGAGGCTTTAAAAATTTTATCAATCCTGAAAAGTTTACGCCGGCATGGTTTCATTTGTCCAGGATTTTATGTATAATGAATTTGAGGTAGAAAAAATAAGCTGAGGAGACATGCCGCCGATGTTTAGAAAATCTGTTATGGACAAGCTCTCTGAAATCGCAAAAATGTACGACCTTATCGGCCGGGAAAGATATAATGAAAATACCGTTCTGGACTATGAGCTCAAGCTTACGGAAAACTACGGAAAGCTCACGGACGGCAGATGGTGCCTGATAGACACAACCAAGAACGAGGTCCTCTACTTTGACCGGCAGGTATCTCCCGAGGCAATCTATGTCGTCACAAAGCTGACAGAAGTTTACGGATACCTGTACAGCAAGGAATACGGAAGGAAAGCTCCCCATACGGACAACTTCGATTATTATTGAGAGACGGGAGGATATTTTCCCTTATCCTCCTTTATTCCCATATAATCTGCAAATGCTTTCGGCTATGCTTTTAATGGTATCCCTCAACTCTGCAGGCTCCAAAACCTCCACTTTGTCTCCGAAACCCAGTATGAATCCGTAAAGCCATCCTCCGATCCCCATGTGGAAGGTGATCTTCAACCTGCCGTCTTTTTCCAGGTCATAGCTGCCTATCCCGAAAATGTCATTGACCACATGCTCCATGGACCGGTCAAACAGTACGGTAATCACAGAGTGCCTGTCCCCGTCGAACTCTTCCTCCCAGCCCACTTTATCCATCGAAAAACTCCTGGGTGCAAAGCTGTCCCCCGTAATCTTCAAACCGCTCATCCTTCTGAGCTTGAACAGCCTGAAACCCTGCCTCAGAAGGCAAAAAGCGTAAAGGTACCAGTTTGCCTCCTTGAAAACCACCACATAGGGTTCTACTTTTCTTGTACAGGGTGAAGGAGCGCTTTTCCCGTCGGACAGGAGCTCCCGCTGCAGGCTGTCCCCTTTCACATATTCGAATTCAATGATTTTTCGTTCCCGTATGGCATTCTTTATTTCCTGTATTCTCAGTCCCAGCAGGTCGTTTTTGTTCCAGGAGGACAGGTCAATCATGATGCTGTTGCCTGCCGGGGCACAGGAGGTCTTATTTGCAACACCGTTGAGCTTTTCGATCAGCAGTTTGATTTTTATATCCTCGCTGATGCTGTCAAGTCCTTTCAGTCCGGCAACGATATTTAAAACCTCATCGCTGGTCAGCACATTCCTGTCAAGCTTGTATCCCTCCACAATCCCGATTCCGCCGTCGGCCCCCTGGTAGGAGGCAATGGGAATACCCGCCTGGGAAATGGCGTCGATATCCCTGTAAATAGTCCGCACCGACACCTCGAATTTGTCTGCCAGCTCCTGCGCCTTCACCTTTTCGCGGCTGAGAAGGTATGTAATTATGGACAGCATTCTTTCCAGCTTCATTTCCAACCTCTTTTTTTTTCCTACATTATACCATGAATTTACAAAAATTCATGGTATAATCGCCCATGGGCGTTTCGACGCAGGCCGAAAATCTTGCACGGCGGGCGGGATTCTTGTTCCATGATATCAGGAAGAAGCTGACAACAGCCTGTCAGGATTGAAAATTACGCTTAAGAAGGATATAATAAAAAAAACAGGCACAAATGGTACCTGACTATATTTTCTGTGTTGAGGCTAAGAATGGAAACCAAAACAAAAACCCATCAAAAACTTAAAGAATACGTTGCCGTCACCTGCCCTGTGGAAACGGCGCTAAGCCTTATCGGGGGCAAATGGAAGGGTGTGCTCATCTATCATCTGCTGGAGGGCAAGAAAAGATTCAATGAATTGAAACGTCTCATGCCCAACATCACCCACCGGATGTTGACTTTACAATTAAGGGAGCTGGAAAATGACGGCATCGTTAAAAGGACCATTTATGCGGAAGTCCCTCCACGGGTCGAATATGAGCTGACAGAGTTGGGTATGTCGATAAAGCCCATCATCTCATCCCTTTACGCCTGGGGAAAAGAATACAAATCCATCACCGCACAACCTGAAATTCATTCATGAAAAGCCTGCCAAATCCGGCAGGTTTTTTATTCTCCTTCTTCTCTCTCCAAGGATTAAGCCAGTGCCGTAGCGGTATAAAAAATATACTTGAGTACCATTCTGTATACTATGTGTAATAAATGTTCGTACTTTCATATTCCGTCAATAATGGTATAATCGGTCTTGTAGGAAATAACCCGCAGGGAATGTACAAATTTTGAAGGGGTGAAGGCATTGGATTTTTTGGAATTGGCCAAAAAGAGATATTCCGTGAGGAAATACACGGAACAAAAGGTTGAACTGGAAAAGCTGGCCAGGATACTTGAGGCCGGAAGGGTAGCCCCCACGGCCAACAACAACCAGCCTCAGAGGCTTCTGATCATTAACGAGGAAGAGGACCTGGAAAAGCTCAAAAAAGGGGCAAATGTATTTGGGGCCCCGCTGGCGGTTATTGTGTGCGCGGATCACAGCACTTCCTGGAAAAGATCCTTTGACGGAAAAGATTCCGCAGACATCGATGCGAGTATCGTAACGGACCACATGATGCTCGAAGCAACCCAGTTGGGACTTGGGACACTTTGGATATGCCGTTTCGAGGTTGGTGTCATCAGAGCGGAATTCAATATCCCGGACAATTTTGAACCGGTAAATATCCTGGCCATCGGCTATGCTTCGGACCCTGTAGAATGTTCCGGCAGGCATGACCAGAAACGCAAGCCTCTGGAAAGCACAGTATTCTATAAAACATTTTAATTCTACTGCGATTAAGCATTATTCAATCCCTTTGAATTGCTGCAGCAGTTTATAGGTTGTCAGCAAGGAGGTTAAAATGGTTGAGTATTATGAGTTTCTATTTTCATTGGGCGCCAATGATATAAGGCTGATTAAGGCTAATACCATTATAACTGCTCCCTGGATATTTTATAAATGCCAGTATGGTTGTGCGCAGTATGGTAAGAGCGTGTATTGTCCTCCATACAGCCCAGGTCACAAACAAACACGTGAAATTATCGACAGTTATGAAACGGCAATTATTTTTCGCTGCAATAATATAGACAGCATACCGGACATCGCGGTCCAGGCTGTAACAAAGCTTTTTTCAGACGGGTATCATAAAGCTCTGGCCTTTGGAAACAATGCCTGTCGGATCCATGGGGCCTGTGATTCCGGTGAATCCAGTCCGCATCAGGCAGGCATTCCCTCAATGGCTGCCTGCGGAATTGATGTCTTCCAAACTGTAAGAAATAATGATTTTGAAATATCTACGCTCGAAGATGAAGGTGTGACGCAAAATCATTTTGCTCTGCTGCTTGTTATGTAATCCTTGAGGCCGGGAGGGCGGGTCTGCCTGTTACAACCTGTCCCTCCATGCCCAGAGCCCCAGGGCCGGATTGCTTATATAAAATATTTCCTCCCCGTTGTCCAGTATGTTCAATCCTTCTTCCAGCTTACCGGGAGTATATTTTCCCAGCGCCTCCCGCAACGGTTCATAGTTGAAATTTACCCCTTCAATCTCTTTCCGCGTCAGTTTCTCCGTAGCATAGGTCACACTGAATCTTCCGTCGGAGGAGCCATGGATAAGGTGTGCTGCAACGGAAAGGTTCTCTTTCAGGTCATCCATACGCCCGCACAGTTCAAGTATGCTTTCTCTTCCCACATACCCGTATTTTCTGATCAAGGCGTCATTTCCATCGTCTTCGCCGAATTTTTTGACTCCAGGGGCCAGGACAACCAGTTCCCCAGCGTCGGCAATGGCCATTCTTGTCCTATAAATTGCCTTATTGCCAAGCCAGGTGCTCTTGAACTCTCTTTCGTCCAGGTATACCACCACCTTCTTCAGGGGTTTCTCCACATAGCTGAGGTTTTTCTCCCGGCTTAGTTCCACCGCCTTTTCAAACAATCCCCTGTCCCTTCCTATAAACAGACCGTGCATAGCCACTCTACCTTCCGTCTGGGTGGTGACGGTAAGGACGTACATCAAGGGCACTTCTTTGATGAAGTTTTGCTCTGCATAGTCAAATACCTTCCTCACAGGCGAATGATCACGTCCCATGATCTTTTCCATGCCGTAAAAGGCTCCCAGCATATGGGACCGGTTGATCATGTCACTGCCCCCGCAGCCCACAAATATGTTTTTGCTGTAATTGGCCATGCCTACCACCTCGTGGGGAACTACCTGCCCGATGGATATGATAAGGTCATAGGATTTGTCGAGAAGGCGCCGGTTCACTTCAACGTCAATGGGGTCCCCTATCAGTCCTCCGGAAACCTCATTGACATATTCTCCCGGCACCTGTCCTATTTTGACCACGTCACTTCTCCAGTTGTGTGCCAGCACCGCTTCAAAAGGGACATCCTCTCCGAAAAACAGCCTGCATTCGCCGGCCGTCATAGGGTCATGCGTCCCCAGGGCCGGCAGTATGTCCACATGACACCTGTCCTTTAACAGGCGGTAGTATATTTCAGTTATTTTTCCCGCTCCCGAATGCATCCTGGTCAGGTCCGGAGGTATGAGCAATACCTTCTTAAGGCTTTCAGCCCTTCCCTCTATGGACTTTTCCAGGGCCTGTTCCAGCGCCGTACCGCTGATGCTCTTGTTCTCCCCGGATTTCAAAACAATCTCCGTCACAGTCTCCAATCCCCTTTCCAAGGTATTTTCCTTAATTCACACAGTATAGGTGGAAGCTGAGGTATACCCTCCCCGTCCCGTCCAGTTGGTATGAAAAAATTCACCGCGGGGCTTATCCGTGCGTTCATAGGTATGGGCCCCGAAGTAATCCCGCTGGGCCTGCAAAAGGTTCGCAGGCAAGCTTTCGCTTCGATAGCTGTCGTAATAGGAAATGGCGCTTGCAAGGGCCGGAACGGGCAGTCCGTATGAAATGGCGGTTGAAACAACCTCTCTCCACGCCTCCTGGTAATTCTCCAGTATATCCCTGAAGTATTTGTCCAGCATGAGATTTGCCAGATCAGGCTTTTTATCAAAGGCTTCCTTTATTTTGTGGAGGAACCGGGCCCTTATGATGCATCCGCCCCTGAATATCATTGCTATGCTGCCGTAATTCAAGTCCCAGCCGAATTCCTCTGCCGCCCCTTTCATAAGGGCAAAGCCCTGGGCATAGGAACATATTTTGCTGGCATAAAGGGCCTGCCTGACAGATTCGATGAATTTTTCCCTGTCCCCCTTATAGCCTTTACCGCCGGGACCTTTTAAAATTTTTGCCGCGGCGGTCCGCTCTTCCTTTATCGCCGATATGCAGCGTGCAAATACCGCTTCCGTTACCGTAGGCATGGCTACTCCAAGGCTCAGGGCACTCTGGCTGGTCCATTTGCCCGTACCTTTCTGGCCCGCCTTGTCCAGGATGACATCCACCATGGGTTTGCCTGTCTCTTCATCCACCCTGGCGAAAATGTCACGGGTTATTTCGATAAGATAGCTGTCCAGTTCCCCCTTGTTCCATTCCCCGAACACCTTTCCCAGCTCTTCTGCGGAAAGCCCCGGAATGTTTTTCAAAAGGGAGTAGGCCTCAGATATCAGCTGCATGTCCCCGTATTCTATCCCGTTATGGACCATTTTTACATAGTGTCCCGCGCCATTCCCTCCTATATAAGTACAGCAGGGCTCCCCGTCAACCTTTGCGGCTATGGCGGTAAAGACAGGCTCTATGAGCTCATATGCATCCTTCTGTCCTCCCGGCATGATGGCAGGACCTTTCAGCGCACCCTCTTCACCGCCGGAAACCCCTGTGCCGATAAATCTGTAGCCCTCCTCTTCAAGCTGCCGGGTTCTCCGGATGGTGTCCATAAAGAAGGAGTTGCCTGCGTCAATCAAAATATCCCCTTTGGATATATACTCCTTCAGCTGTTCTATGGTATCGTCTACGGCATTCCCCGCCTTAACCATGATGATTATTTTTCTTGGAACCTCCAGGGAGCCCACAAATTCTTTCAGGGAATATGTCCCTACAATTTTTTTGCCCGCTGCTTCCTCCAGCAGTTCCTCGGTCTTTCCTCCCGAACGGTTGTACACTGAGACCGAAAAACCCCTGCTTTCAATATTCAAGGCCAGGTTTTTACCCATCACGGCCAGGCCTATTACCCCTATCTGCTGCTTGCTCATAGAATTGTTCTCCTTTACGATGATTGATCGCCTCCCATTGGCATTTTGCTTTTATTGAATGCCGGGATAAAGGCTGGAATATATCTGTTTTGACAGTTCATACGCCTTTCTGTATATCCGGTGGTTTTCCTCAATGGGTTTTATGGCTTTTTGGGGCTGCATGGCAGGAAGAGGCTCCCTGATGCTTTTAACTGCTCCCAGGGAAACCATGCTTATGAAAGCAGCCCCAAGGGCGGAAGCCTCTTCTACCTTCGAAACGGTAATTTCCTTGTTGAAAATATCCGCCTGCATCTGAAGCCACAAATCCGACCTGGCATATCCACCGTTGGCCCTTATATGCTGTGCGCCGTCCTCCAGAGCCGCCATTACCTCAAATACGGAATACATTCTGTACATCACTCCCTCCATGGCCGCCCGGATGATGTGCTTTCTGGTATGGGAATATCCCAGCCCGAACATGATACCCCTGGCGTTGGCATTCCAATCAGGACTTCTTTCCCCCGTAAGGTAGGGTAGAAAAACCAGTCCGTCGCTCCCGGGGGAAACCTGGGAGGCAAACCTGTCAAACAGCTTGTAAATACTCTCTCCGCACTCCCGGGCATCAAATTCAAACTGCTTCCTGAACTCCTCCCTTATCCACTTCAGCACCAGTCCTCCATTGTTTATGGCTCCTCCTGCCACCCACATATCCTTCGTAAAGGAGTAGCACCAGGTCCTTTGGTGTTTATCCAGAAGAGGCCTGTCCACGGCCGTGCGTATTGCGCCGCTTGTTCCGATGGTAGAGGACAGGGAGGTACTGTCATATACGCCGCAGCCTATATTTGCCATGATTCCATCCCCAGAGCCCATGACCAGGGGCGTATCCTTTGAAAGCCCCAGAGGGGTTTCGAACTCAGGCCTGAATCCTTTTAGCACATGGGTGCATTCAACTACCTCGCTTAAATTATCTT
>JAFADI010000212.1 GCA_023424965.1 Bacillota bacterium | reverse complement strand
CCCAAGAAGCTGGGTATTTTTGTGGATTGGGAGAAGATGAAGCAGGACACCCGGAAGCAGCAGGAAAAGCTGGGGGGAACCGCCGTCGGCCTCGGAATCGACAAACGGGTGGAAGCAATGAGCATGGGGCACAAGCAGTTGATTGAAATTATGAAGGCATTGTCAACGGAAGCCGAAATCATCGCTTTTGACGAGCCTACGTCGTCGCTTTCGGAAGAAGAGGCGGAGCAGCTCTTTAAGCTGATTTCCGATTTGAAGGGCCGGGGTAAATCAATCATTTATGTCAGCCACAAGCTTAAGGAGATTTTCACCATCTGCGACAGTGTCACGGTTTTAAAGGATGGAAAGTATGTAGGCAAGAAGGCAATCAGGGAGACGGACGTATCCGAGCTCATCAGCATGATGGTGGGGAGGAACCTGGATTTATTCGAAAAGAAGGCGGGCACAGGACCGGTACAGGGAGAGGTGGTGCTTGAGGTTAAAGGCCTTGCAAGGGGCAATGTGGTAAAAGGTGTGGACTTTAGCGTCAAAAAGGGCGAGATTTTAGGGCTTTTTGGAATTGTGGGCTCAGGCAGGACGGAAACAGCAAGAATGATTTTCGGATTGGATGAAAAGACCTCGGGAGAAATTTATATCCATGGGAAAAAGGTGGAGATGGATTCACCGGAAAAAGCGGTATCGCAAAAGATTGGTTTTGTCACGGAAGACAGGCATGGCGAAGGCCTTTCGCTGAGAGCGCCCTTAAGGTGGAATATCTCCCTGCCGTTTATTGAAAAACTTAAAAAAGTGTTGTTCATACAGCATGACATGGATAAAAAGTGTGCGGTTGACTATATAAACAAATTACAGGTAAAAACCCCGGGAGATCTGACCCTTGCAGAGGATTTGAGTGGCGGAAACCAGCAGAAAGTGGTCATCGCAAAATGGCTTGGAGCGGAATCCCGGATTCTGATTTTTGACGAGCCCACCAGGGGAATCGACGTAGGGTCCAAATCAGAAATTTACAAGTTAATAAAAAGCCTTGCGGAAGAAGGCAAATCCGTTATTATGATTTCTTCGGAACTTCCTGAAATACTGGCTTTGAGCGATCGTATCCTGGTTTTCAGGGAAGGTCTCATCAACGCAGAGATTACAAATTCCGAACTTTTGAAAGAAGAAGACATATTAAAATATGCGATTATGCAGTGAGGTGCGAAGGATGATGAAGCTGGAAAGTCAGAGTGCAGTAAGCAGTACGAACAAGAGAGGAGAAACGCCGGCCCGGAATGTGATGGCATTTTTAAATAAATACATGCTGTTTATCATTCTGGTTGGATCCATTGTTGTCTTTTCCTTATTATCCCCCTATTTTCTTTCCGTCAAGAATTTTCTTGCGCTGGGGTTGACGATTTCGGTCATCGGTATTGTTTGTATAGGACAGACCCTGTGCATCCTCATCCGGGGCTTTGACCTGTCCGTTGGCTTTAATGCGGGTTTTTGCGGCATGGTTACGGCGTATCTTTGCGCCAGCGCCCACATTCCTTATGTGGTCAGCCTGCTTATGGGGCTGGCCCTGGGCGGCCTGGTGGGACTGGTCAACGGGCTGCTGATAACAAAGGGCAGGATAAATCCGTTGATAACTACTTTAGCCACCGGTTTTATCCTGACAGGGGGGATATTGATCGTAAGCAAAGGGTATTCCATTATCGTTAATGATGCCCAGTTTATTTTCCTTGGAACGACAAAAGTGCTGGGCATACCCTTGCCCATGATTATTCTGGTGCTGCTTTTCATTCTGTTTAATATCCTATTGAAGCATACGGTTTTTGGACGGTGGATCTATTGCATGGGCGGAAATCCCACCGCGGCAAAAATTGCGGGAATCAATATTCAGAAGCTGGAAATGCAGGTATACGCCTTGAGCGGGGTTATGGCGGCTTTCGGAGGAATTCTGCTGGCTTCAAGGATGGGATCGGCTCAAACGACAGCCGGCAGCACCTATTCGCTTGATTCCATTGCAGCGTCGGTTTTGGGAGGAATTGCCCTGTCCGGGGGCGAGGGTAAAATATTTGGTACACTCGGTGGTGTGGCTATTATCGGGATACTCCAGAACGGCCTTGTAATGCTGGGTGTCAGGCAGGAATACCAAAATATTGCCACAGGCCTGGTGTTGATCCTCGCAGTGCTGCTGCAAAATATGAACAGCAAAAGGAGCTAGGAAAGCTGAGCTGAGGCTTTGCCGAAGCTTTATCGATTGAAGTGAAATAGAGGCAGTGCTATAATTGAAGGAGTATGATTTATGTTGACTACACGTTGGGGAGGAACGGACTGTGAAAAGGTCATTTACCCGGATTTCCTTACTGGTGCTTATTCTGTGTTTGCTGCTGACGGCATGTCAGGCAGCAGGGCCTGCCTCAAGCAGCGATGATGACCGGAAGGCTTCCAGGGACGGCAGCTCCGGTGCAGGGGAAAGAAAGGTCATCCGGTATGTCAACTGGATTTCCGCCGAGATGGCCACGAGAGGTATGATTGACCATCTTCTGGCTGAATTTATGAAGAGAAATCCCGGAATTGCGGTGGAAAATATCGCGGTACCTTTTGCACAGTGCCCCACCCAGCTGGTGGTAATGGCTGAAAGCGGAGATATGCCGGATGTCGTACAGATGACAGGCTACTGGAGCGCGCTTCTGGCAAGCCAGGATGTTTTAGAGGGACTGGATGACTATGTAAAAAGGGACAACTACATTTATGACAGCTACTCCCAGAGCTTTATGGATGCGGCAAAATATCAGGATAAGCTGTATGCGCTCCCTTTCGCGCTGATGCCCCACGGTTTTTGGTACAACAAGCAGCTGATGAAGGAGGCGGGAATAAACAGTCCTCCCCTCACCATCCATGAATTGAATGTCCAACTGGAAGCCATCAAAAGAGAACTTGGCAATAAAAAGGTTTATGGCATAGGGATTGACACCACCACAACCGACTATGCCCTGACGGGGAATTGGCCCTATTTCTGGGCCTTCGGAGCGGAAAACCTGCTGGCCGATTCCCACAATCCCGGTTTTAAGGACCCTTCGGTGCTGGAAACACTGAAATGGTTTGGTTTTGTTGCAAAAAACAATTATACGCCCATTGGCATGGAGATAAAGATCGAGCGGGAATTAATGGCGCAAAACAAAATTGTATATAAGCTCGACGGACCCTACCTTAAGGGAATTCTCCAGGACTTGAACGGCGATCTGAAGGGGGAGCGCTTTGACGAGATATTTGGGGTTACTACCATTCCTACGGTACAGGGAGTGCTTCCCCACACCATTGCGGAAATTCATTCCCTGGGTATTTCCACATCAAGCAAAGAAAAGGAGGCGGCATGGAAATTGATGACCTTCCTTGCGTCGGACAATTATTCTGTGACCAATTATATCATTCCCATGGGGATGATACCGCCTCAGAGAAGTTCCATTCAACACAATAAGGACAGGCTTTTTTCACCCCATATGAACACCTTTCTTGGTGAGATTGCACCCTATGCCAGGGCAATCCCCTACAGCCCCAGGCTTGGGACAGCCGGTACACACATCCTGGAAGGCCTCCGGGATATTTTTGGGGGAAGTGATCCGGCAGAGGTTCAAAAGAGGGTAGACGGCATACTGAGTGAAATATACGGAAATTGAATCAATGGCCGGCAAGCTTTTTACTGTCTGCCGTATATTCGGAAGGGTTCACCCCCACCACTTTCTTGAAGAGCTTGCTGAAATAGGTGTAATTGTAGTAGCCTACCTTTTCGGCGGCCTCAAAAGCCTTGATGCCCTGATGGAGAAGCTCCTTGGATTTTTCAATCCTTATGCGGATAAGGTAGTCGGTGAAGCTTTCTCCGGTTTCCTTCTTGAACAGCCTTGAAAGATAGAAGGAATTCAGATTGACTTTTTCCGCCACCATTTGAAGTGTCAGCTCCCGGTCGTAATTCCTATGGATGTACTCGATTACTTTGTGGATTCTGCTGGTATCCCTGTCGCTGCAGCCTTCAGCAGTATCAAAACAAGCGGAAAAATGTTCTTTTAATACACGTTCAATATCGAAAATATCATCCATAGCCAAAATTCTTTCATAAACATCGTATTTCAGCATTTTTTGAGGATACTCCCGGAAGAATAAACTGTTGAACTTTTCTGCCAGCATCATATAGAGGTCCCTTGAGAGGCTCTCGTTTAAAAGCTTCCCATCCCTGTGGAGCCGGGCATGCATTCTTGAAAGGATGTCCCCGGCGAGATTCTGGTCCGCTGTCTTAATAAAGATCTCAAGTTTATGAGTAAGTTCCGGGCTTAACTCGGACCCGCCTTTAACAAATTCAACAGAGCCGATTTCGGAATAGTTGACAATGCTGCCCTTGCCCTTGAAAAACCTGAAATCAGCCGCCTGGAGGGCTTCTCTGTAGGCATCCCTGATCTGAAGGACACCGGTGTGGAAATTGCTGATTCCGATGGACACGCCGATGTTGAGGTAATCCCGGACAACCTCCACAACATTGCCGCATGTCTCCATTACGGTGCTGTCCATGGAGTCTTCCCGGCCTTTGCCTTTGAAAGGCCAGAGCACAATGTATTCCTTAGAGCTTGAGATAAACACTTCACAGTTGGAACTGCCGCCCAAGATCTCTTCAAGTATGTTCTTGATGGAGAACCTCAGCAGCGTTTCATCCTTCTCATAATACTTTTGTTGAACGGCTTTGAAGTTGTCCACAAGCAAAACAAACACGAGGAGGTTGCCGTCCAGATGTTCAAGATTGAAGCTGCTGAGGCCTTCCAGGATTTTGTTTTTATCAGGGATGATGCCGCTGATGATGTCCTTCAAAAAGTTATCCTTCAGCATGGAAATGCACTCGTCAACATACCGGTCATATTTTTGGCTGTCAATGGACACCAGCTTGCGCCTGGTAATCTCGTTCTTGAAGCCTTCCAGGAGGGGAAGGATCTTATCGGGGGTGAGATTGTTTTTCAGCAGGTAGTCAACGGCTCCATACTTCATGGCTTCCCTCACATAGTCAAAGTCACCGTAGGAACTCAACGCGATGACCTTTATATGGGGAAACCGGCGGTGTATTTCCTTTATCAGGCTGATGCCGTCAATGACAGGCATTTTGATGTCGGTGATGATAATGTCGGGAGCGCTTTTTTCCACAACCTGCAGTGCCTGCTCACCGTTGGCGGCTTCACCGATGATGGTAAAACCGTTTGATTCCCAATCAACGGCAGATTTTATGCCGATCCTCACCAGGGGTTCGTCATCAACGATAAGAATATTGATCAAAAAAATCCACTCCCGTCAAATTATTATTGGAAGGACAATCCGCACTTCCGTGCCTTCGCCCGCTGTGCTGCGTATGTCAAGGCCATAGCCGTCCCCGAAATACAGCCTGATTCTCTGGTGGACATTGCTTATGCCTATCTTGTTGAACCTGAACTTATCATTACTTTCTACGGTAAGCAGGCATTTTTGCGTCTCTTCATCCATCCCCACACCGTCATCCTTTATCATAAAGACAATCTCTTCCTTCTCCTTGGAAATCTTAACATGTATCACACCTCTGCCGCCTTTGGGCTCCAATCCATGGAATATGGCGTTTTCAACGATGGGTTGGAGTGTAAACTTAAGGGTTTTGTAATCCTGGACTTCTTCGTCAATTTCGTAGGTAACTTTGAATTTGTTATAATACCTGGCCTTCTGTATTTCAACGTATTCCTTTAAAGCGGCGATTTCATCCCTTATGGTTATGAACTCCCCGGCCTTTTTTGCGGTAAACTGAAGAAGATTTACCAGGCTGCTGATGAGCTGGGCTATTTTATCCGCTTTCTGTATGACTGCCATAAGCCGGATGGTGTTGAGGGTATTGTACAGAAAGTGGGGATTGATCTGTGCCTGGAGGGCGTTTATCTCCGCTTCCTTTTTTAGCCGCTGTTCGGTGTACACATCGGCGATGAGTTCATTTATCTTGGTGAGCATGATGTTAAAGTTGCTTCCCAGTTTGCCCACCTCATCGTTTGAAGCCACTTCGATCTTATTGCTGAAATTGTTCTGTATTGCCGTGCTCATCCCCAGCTCCAGGTTCTTTATGGGCCTGGCAATGCGGTTGGAGAAGTATACGATCTGAAAAATCAGAAAGATGCACAGGAAAAGGACCACAACGAGAATGACCAGGCCCACGATATTGCCTTCCATAATCAGGTTTGAATACGGTATGGTAAACATGATTTTCCAGCCAGTATAATCCGAGGTGTTATAGGTGGCAAACATTTTTCTGCCGTTTTCCGTAAATATGAAGTTCCCCTTGGGGCTGGCCATGTTGGCAAATATCCTGTCGTCCACGTTTCTCATAATCATGGAGGAGTCATTGCAATAGTTGATAAAACCGTCGCTGTCGGTTATATATACTTTTACCCCTTCGTTCTTGAGAATGTCCCGGCAGAGGTCGTTCATGACATCAAGGTTGATGTTCAATGCCATGATCCCTATCTCCGAATAGTCCTGGGGATTGTATATCTTCCTGGCAAGGGTTATGATCCTGTTGTCGCTCTCAATCAACTGCTTGTCAAAATGGGCCCTTGAAAGAATCATGCCCCGTTTGGTGGCTTTTGCTTTTTCGAACCATTCGTCTTCGCCGGGAGAGTAGCTGTTGTTTACATTATAAACGGTTTTGTACGCCAGAATATTCCTTTTTTCAGTATAGAGGGATATGGAGCTGATATATTTGTTTTTCTGGATTTTTGCAAACAGTGAGTTGTGCACTTCATCGGCTTCCTTCATATACTGGAGCTGCCTGTTTTTGTCTCCGGCATCGAATTCGTTCATATTAATCTGTGTGTTGCCTATCTTTCGTATACTCTCCGTCTCATAGGCAATGTTCAGCAGAAAGCTGTCCAGCTGTGCCAGGTAGCTGTCTGTCTTTTCTATGATCAGGTACTGTATTTCATTGGTGTAATCAATCGCTTTCTTTTGTATAAGCGCCACGATATAGTTGTACGTGACGGTGCCGATGATGATGGTGGGTATGATCAAAAGGATGCAAAAGAAGAATACGATTTTATTGCGTATACTCATATTGTTGTATTTCAGAAATAATTTACGAAACATCAGCGTGATATTCCCCCGATTCTCCAGGTATCATACAGCCATTGCCGTATAAGCAAGCTATATAGTTTCTTATGGGAAGGCGCCAGTTTAAACGATCTAAATATCATACGGTCTGGCCTCCGTCAAAAGCAGGTTTTCTGTGCAGGAGTTCAGAAAGTAAATCCAGAAAATGGTCCATGGTGTTTTTCATCTAAATCGCAGGTGCGGGGAAGGACGATGATTTTTTCGCCTTTGGAACCCTCCGGCTTTTTTATCACATTCATAGTTGAATTATATAATAAAAGCGAGAGGAAATCAATGCGGATAATCGTAATATAATCCATCATATTCGTTTTTTCGTCTATTTTACACCGTGGAGCACGGGACTAGAATGAAAGTATCCGATGCTGTTGGAAAAAGGGAAAATTAAATAGATTATTTTGAGGTTTCGGTGAAGAAAGAGGGTAAAAGATGATTGAAATAAGCATTTACAAGGGAGTTGAGGCGATAATCCTGGAAAATGGGGCGCTGCGGGCAATTGTCCTGCCGTCCGTGGGAGGGAAGATCGCTTCAATTTATAGAAAGGACAAGGAATTTGAGCTGCTGTTCCAGAACAAAAGCAGTGCATATAAAAAGGCAAAAATATATGAGGCTTTCGAAAAATATGATGCCTCCGGCTTTGACGATGCATTTCCCACCATCGATGCCTGCCTGGCAGAGGTTGGTGGGGGACAGGTTCCTTATCCCGACCATGGAGAGATCTGGAGCGCGGAATTCATCTATAAGCTTGTAGGGAAAAAAGCCGTGCTCTCCTATGACAGCGCTATCCTTCCCTATCGCTACACAAAGAGCGTCTGGCTGGAGGGTGACAGTGTAAAGCTGGAGTATTCAATTAAAAATACCGGCAGGGAAGAGTTCCCCTGCATATGGGCGATGCACTGCCTCATGAACTGTGAAAAGGATATGCGGCTGATTTTTCCGGAGGGAACCGACCGGATGCTTAATGTCCGGCAGAGCCAGTTTCTTGGTGAGGCGGGCAGGCTTCATACCTATCCCGGGACTGAGAGCGTGAAGGGAGAAAGGCTGAGACTGGACAGGATTCTGCCGGGCAATGCGGACAATGCGGAGAAGTACTATGCAGCCGGTGAAGTTAAAGAAGGAATTTGCGGCGCCTACTATCCGTCGAAAGACGTGACCTGTAAAGTTCTTTTCGATAAGGAAAAGCTTCCCTATCTGGGCTTCTGGGTCACGGAGGGGGGCTTCCGCGGCGACTATAACTGCGCCCTGGAGCCAACAAACGGCTATTACGACAGTATAACAACTGCCCAAAAGGAGGGGCGGCTTTATATCCTGAAGGGAGGGGAAACGCTGGAGTTTGGGCTGGAGCTGGAATTGAGATAAAATGCAGGAATTTATGTGCAAAATTTCATTTGTACTTGATTTTTTGCTTCCCAGCCATTATAATAAGGCTATCTTCATCATTGTTTGTCTGACAAAAATTCAATATTGCAAGAATTCCAGTATATCAGGTGAATATATTGGAGGTATCTCAATGACGAGGTTATAACGGAATTGTTCAGGTTATAACTTGCTCATTGAGTTTTTTTATTTTACAGACATTTTCCGGGTGCTCAATGATTTTGATATGAAAAATATGTTCTTTGGACTTGCAAGTTATTCAAGCAAAATAATTTTAAAGGGGGCTTTAAGAATGAAAAAGAGAATTGCAAGTATGCTGCTGGCAGTATTGTTGATTGCGGTGACCGCAGCCGGGTGTTCTGCGGGAGGAGGAAAAAGCGAAATAAAAGTCGTGACGGTAACTCCGCTTTCCGGTTCCCAGGCAGCCATCGGTGAGTCACTCAAAAATGGGGCCCAGATGGCTTTTGAAGAAAGGAAAACGGAATTTGAAAAGCTTGGACTGACGTTGAAGTTCGAACCCAAGGATGACCAGGCGGACCCCAAGGTGGGAGTTTCCGTCGCACAAAGCCTGATCTCCGACAAATCGGTCATGGCGGTGGTAGGTCATTATAATTCCGGTGTGGCCATTCCCTCCTCCGAAGTTTATAAAAAGGAAAACCTTGTCATGGTGTCGCCGGCCAATACCGCGGTGGATGTCACCGAAAGGGGACTGCCCTCCGTAAACCGTATTGTAACAAGGGATGACGTACAGGGGCCTTCGGCCGCCGAGTTTGCCGTCAAAGACCTGGGGGCCAAGAGCATTTTTGTAATCCATGACAAAACCACCTACGGACAGGGTGTTGCAGATGAGTTTAAAAAAGCTGCCGAGGCCATGGGTGCAGCAATACCCGGGTATGAAGGCATTACGGCCGGTGAGTCGGATTTCAGCGCCATCGTCAACAAGGCTGCTGCCGCAAAACCGGATGTGGTGTATTTTGGAGGCATGTATCCCGAAGGCTCACTGCTGATGAAGCAGTTGAAGGAAAAGCAGGTTGCCGCCAAATTCATAGGCCCCGACGGCATGGATTCCCCTGAAGTTATCAAGATCGCAGGGGAGAGTGCGGTAGGTACATACTTTACGACGGTTGCAGGAGATGTGACCAAGACGGCAGAGGGAAAAGCCTGGGCGGAAAAGTACAAGGCAAAATTCAGCAAGGATTCCGACAACTGGTCTGCGTACGGCTATGATGCCATGAATGTGGCACTGGACGGAATTGTAAAGGCCTTTGAAGCCAACGGGAAGAAGAGTCCCACCAGAGAGCAGGTTTCAAAAGCCGTCAGGGATACCAAGGGCTTTCAGGGCGTAGCCGCAAAGGTTACCTTCAATGCCAAGGGCGACAATGAGGATGCGGTCATGTACATCTTCCAGTTTACCCAGGCAAAGTATCCCCCCGATGTGGTTAAGGAGATCACGGCCAAGGATTATCTGAAATAAGCCGGCAGGAAGTGGCACAGCCGAATTTATTCTGATTTGAACCATTTGCGGAGCTTTTGTTGGAGAAGAAGTAAAAAGTCTTTATGGATTTTTACCTCTTCTCCAATTTGGGTCATTGCGGAGTAAAAGCTGTAAAGGCTGTGTATGAAGCCTCATAATAAGAAAGGTTGTAGATGATATGTCCCAATTGTTGTCCCAGCTGTTGATCGACGGACTTACCCTGGGGTTTATGTATGCCATTGTGGCGTTGGGTTATACCATGGTATACGGCATACTGGAATTCATCAACTTTGCACATAGCGAAATATTTATGGTAGGTGCTTTTGCGGGTGTGGAGGCGCTGCTGTTTTTGCAGAGCCAGGGCATCCTGGGAGGAATCCCGGCACCCCTGGCCCTGATCATTGCACTGCTGGTGGCGATGGCTTTCAGCGGAACCCTTGGCGTCCTCATAGAGAGGGTTGCCTATAAGCCTATAAGGAAAGCGCCCAAGCTGATACCTTTCATATCGGCCATAGGCGTTTCGTTTTTCCTGCAGGATGCGGTTAGACTGGTGGAAGGCCTCTGGAAGAATGCCTTTTACGTAAACGCCCCCGAGATTATAAAGGGCCGCTGGACCATAGGAAATGCCAGCATATCCATGAAAGCCGTGGTAATCGCTGTGGTGGCTATTGTCATTATGGCCCTGCTGACCTTGTTTGTGGGCAAGAGCAAATGGGGAAAGGCCATGAGGGCAGTGGCCCAGGACCAATCCACAGCGGCGCTCATGAGCATCAACGTGGACAAGGTCATCTCAATGACTTTTCTAATTGGGGCAGCCATGGGAGGGGCGGCAGGAACCCTGTTTTCCGTACAATATTCCATGCTGCATCCTTATATCGGCTTCATCATGGGAATGAAGGCCTTTACGGCGGCTGTTTTCGGCGGCATCGGAAGCATACCCGGTGCCATGCTGGGGGGGCTTCTCCTGGGCCTGCTTGAAGTATTCGGCGCGGCCTTCCTGGGAACCGTCACCCACGGTGTGCTGGGAGCGGAATATAAGGATGTGTTCGCTTTTGCCATCCTTATCATCATATTGATATTCAAACCCAGTGGTTTGTTGGGGCAAAACGTAAGGGAGAAGGTATAGGACGATGGGTAGTGATAAAAAAAGACTTCTTTCAATCATAGTGATCATTCTGGCTCCGGTTTTACTGTACCTGGTGCAAAATTCGGCTCCCGTGTTTGTGCTTTTCCTCTTCAGCCTGTTTTTGCTGTACAAGGTGGAACTGAAAGCCCATTTCAAGATCATCATCCTTGCGGTGGACCTGCTTGTGGTGATGCCGCTGATCGGCATTGAAAACAGCTACTATGTGGATGTGGTGACCCAGGTGGGCATCTATGCGGTGCTTGCCATCGGACTTAACATCGTCGTCGGCTTTGCGGGCCTCCTTGACCTGGGATATGTGGGCTTTTATGCTTCGGGCGCCTATGTGTATGCGATTTTTGCAACACCCCAGGCCAACAATTTCATACCGGCCTCATGGGCCACCTTCCCTATTTCGGGCAATTGGTTCTGGCTGTTTCTGGTCATAAGCATGATCGTGGCCGCCATCATCGGTGTTTTGCTGGGGCTGCCGGTACTGAGGCTGCGGGGGGATTACCTTGCGATCGTCACTCTCGGATTTGGTGAAATTATCCGTATTGTATACAACAACCTGGATAAGCCTGTCAATATAACCAACGGCCCCAAAGGGCTGCAGCCCATTGAGCCTCCGAAGCTCTTCGGCATATCCCTCAGCGGGTCGATACACTATTATTTCATTGTGCTGGCATTGCTGCTTCTGACGGTCATCGTAGCCAGCCGCCTGAACAACTCGCGCATAGGCAGGGCCTGGGCTGCAATAAAAGAGGATGAGGTGGCGGCCAGGACTATGGGCATACCCCTGGTGAAAATGAAGCTTCTCGCCTTCGCCTTCGGTGCTTCCTTTGCAGGCATGATGGGGGTCCTCTTTGCAGCAAAGCAAACCTTTATCGACCCTTCCAGCTTCGGCTTCATGGAATCCATCGGAATTCTCGCCATGGTCATCATGGGAGGAATGGGAAATCTGGCCGGCGTCGTGTTCGGCGCACTGGCGGTAACGGTGCTCCAGCTTAATATTCTAAAGGAATTTTCCGTTTTCCTGAGGGACCTGTCCATGTCCGGAATCATCAACATACCCTCGCAACTGGACCCTGCCAAATATGAGAGAATGGTCTTCGGTGTGATACTGATTCTCATGTGCATCTTCCGTCCCAAGGGACTGCTGCCTGTCAAACGCAGCCTGGCGGCGCTGAAGGGCAGGTTGGCCGCCATGAAGGATTCCAGAAGCGGCGGAACCGATATTTCACAGTGAAGGAGAAATGAGAATGGATTTGTTGAATGTCCGGGGCCTGACAAAGAATTTCGGAGGGCTGGTTGCAATAAATGAAGTTGATTTTACCATGGAAGAGAAGCAGATCGTCAGTGTCATCGGTCCCAACGGTGCGGGAAAGACTACTTTCTTCAACATGATCAGCGGATATTATCCGGTGGATGGAGGGCGTATAATTTTTGGCGGCAGGGACATCACAAAAATGAAGCCTGAAAAGGTGGCGGCCTGCGGAATTGCGCGCACCTTTCAAAATATCCGCCTTTTCCCCGAGATGCTGACGGTGGAAAATATCCTGGTAGGTATGCACTACCATATCTCCTATGGCTTTAAGGATATCATTTTCAACACCCCCCGCTTCAAAAAGCAGGAAAGTGAAGCATACGGGCGGGCTGTAGAGCTGCTTCGTTATGTGGGCCTTGAAGGGCTGGAAGGGGAGCTGGCGAAGAACCTTCCCTACGGAGCCCAGCGGCTGCTGGAAATTGCCCGGGCCCTTGCCCTGAAGCCCAGGCTGCTGCTGCTTGACGAGCCTGCCGCGGGGTTGAACCCGAAGGAAACGGAGGAAATGAAGAATTTCATCATCCGGCTCCGCGACGAGCTGGGCTGCTCCATCCTCCTGATAGAGCATGACATGAAGCTTGTTATGGGACTTTCCGACAAGGTCACCGTAATCAATTATGGAATCAAGATCGCCGAAGGCAGTCCTGAGGAAATTAAAAACAACAATGAAGTTGTAAAGGCATACCTGGGCGAAGAAAATGAGGAAGAAATTGCATAAGAGGTGAAACGAATGGTCAATAGAGGACCTATACTGGTTATAGACAACATCGATACTTTTTACGGAAAGATCCATGCTTTGAAGGGTGTTTCCCTTACGGTAAACGAGGGGGAAATCGTATCACTGATCGGCAGCAACGGTGCGGGGAAAACCACCGCATTGAAGACCATATCCTCCCTTTTAAAGCCGTCGAAAGGCGAGATAAGCTTCAACGGAAAGGTCATCAGCCAGCTTCCGCCCCATGAGGTGGCGGCGATGGGCATAGCCCACGTACCTGAGGGAAGAAAGGTGTTCCCCAGGATGTCGGTGCTTGAAAATCTCGAAATGGGGGCCTTCCGGTTTAATGACCACCAGCGGATCCAGAAAGGCATCAAGCACGTCTTTGAGCTTTTTCCCAGGCTGGAGGAGAGAAGCAGGCAGAAGGGCGGGACCTTAAGCGGCGGTGAACAGCAGATGCTGGCCATCGGAAGGGCATTGATGGGTGAGCCTTCCATCCTGCTGATGGATGAACCCTCCATGGGCCTGGCACCCCTTCTGGTGGAACACATTTTTGAAAGCATAAAGCGCTTGAATGCAGAGGGTATGACCATCCTGCTGGTGGAACAGAATGCCCATAAGGCGCTGAAGATTGCCCACCGGGGGTATGTTCTCCAGACCGGAAGCATCGTCATGCAGGGCACCGGCCAGGAACTGCTGAAGAATGAGATGGTCCGCGAAGCATACCTGGGGTGATTTGTGCGGGGACAGTTCTCAACTTGTAAACATAACAACTTCGCAAAATATATTGACTGCCCGATCAAATCATGTTATATTGGTACAAAGCAATCTGCCAATAAATCAAATAGGTATTTTAAAATTGAATGTAAATATCACTGATACAAAGATGTAGAGGGTCCTCGGGAGGACGTCTCTGCATCTTTTTTTATTCTATTTTACGAGTTTCACGGTTAGGAGAAGGATCAATGGAAGAATTTTTTAGAATGGAAAACATGACAAAAAAATTCGGGGAAGTGTATGCAAACAAAGATATTAACCTGACGATCCGGCGGGGGGAAGTTCACACGCTCCTCGGGGAAAACGGGGCGGGAAAGAGTACGTTGATGAATATTCTGATGGGCCTTTACCAGCCTACCAGGGGGCATATCCATGTCCGGGGTGAGAAGGTCAAAATCGACTCTCCTTCCAAAGCGGTGAAGCTTGGGATCGGCATGGTGCATCAGCATTTTATGCTGATTGAAGCCATGACGGTATTCGAGAATATCATCCTGGGCATCACAAAGGATACTTCGATTTTTATAAAAAAGGACGCCATAAAGAAAGAGATTCTGGAATTGGCGGAGAGGTACGGGCTGGACATCGAAATCGACAAGGAAATAACCGAGATTTCGGTGGGAGCCCAGCAGCGCGTGGAAATCCTGAAAGCGCTGTACCGGGGGGCGGAGCTTCTGATTCTGGATGAGCCCACGGCAGCGTTGACCGACATTGAGGTGGAAGGACTGTTTAAGATCATCCGGAGGCTTACGGATGAAAACAAGTCTGTAATTTTTATCTCCCATAAAATGCGGGAAGTCCTTGAAATCAGCGACCGCATCACCATTCTCCGCGCAGGACAGACGGTTGCAACACTGGATAGGGACAAGACGGATGCGACGGAACTGGCGAACCTTATGATCGGCAAGGAATTGATCACCTGCGTGTACGACAAAGTTCCGGAAGCCAGGGAGGATATCATGGTGCTGGAGCAGGTGAGTTTTAATAAAGCCTCCAAGCATAACGGTCTCTGCCAGGTATCCTTAAAGGTTGGAAAGGGCGAAATTCTCGGCATTGCCGGCGTGGACGGAAACGGCCAGTCCCAATTGGCCCAGTTGATTACCGGTGTGATTTCACCCGACAGCGGAGAGTTTCTTCTGAAAACAAAAAAAATCGCCAGATTCGATCCGGCGGATTTTATCAATGCCGGTGTTTCTCATATTCCCGAAGACAGAAATAAGATGGGCCTGATCGGCAACATGACCGTCAAAGAAAATCTGATTCTGAAATGCATGGAAAAGCCAAGGATTTCTTTTAAAAAGGGGTTGTTTCTGAAGAAAAAGGCAATCACCCAATACGCCAATGAAATGAGAGAAAAGTATGATATCCGGTGTGCTTCGATAGAACAGGAGATGAGGAACCTGTCCGGAGGAAATCAGCAAAAGGCCGTCCTGGCCCGCGAGCTGGAGGAGGACCCGGAGCTCCTTGTGGCGGTCCACCCCACAAGAGGCCTGGATATCGGAGCCACAAAATATATCCACGACCAGGTGATCACTTCCAGGGATAAAGGCTGTGGGGTTCTTCTGATCAGTGCGGATTTTGACGAAGTATTGAAATTGTCCGACCGCATTGCGGTGATGTTTGAAGGACAAATCGTGGGAGTTTATCCGGGAGAAAATCCTCCCATCAAAGAGATTTCACTGGCAATGGCCGGTAAAACGGAATGGGTGGAAGAAAGAGGGGCCATATGAAGATAAAAAATAATTTGATTAAAATTCTCGTGCCATTCCTTTCCATCCTGTGCTCCTTCATCGCCGGAGCCGTTTTGATCGCCTGTATCGGCGGAAATCCGGTGGAGGCCTATACGTATTTGTTCAAGGGGGCCTTTGGCACCAAATCCAACATGGGAGAAACGGTTGTGAAGGCAGTTCCGTTGATTTTTACCGGACTGGCCGCTACCTTCGCCTATAAATGCGGCGTGTTTAATCTAGGGGCGGAAGGGCAGTTCGTCATGGGCGCGGTAGCCAGCATATGGGTGTCCACCACCTTGACGGGAGTTTCGGGACTTCCTCTGATTCTGATAAGCCTCACCCTGGGAGTTGTGGCAGGCGGCATCTGGGGAGCTGTTCCGGGTATTCTCAAAATTACCCGGGGCCTCAATGAAATGATTGTCAGCATTATGCTGAACTATCTGGCCATTCTGTTCATGGGCTATTTATATACGGGACCCCTGAGGGAAGGGAATGTTCCCCAGACGGCGGCAGTTACGGAAAAATTGAGCAGAATCATCGGTGGTACCAGGGTACATACGGGAATTATTCTTGCGGTAATCCTGGCCTTAGGAATTTATTATTTCCTGTTCTATACCTCCAACGGCTTTAAGCTCCGGGCGGTGGGACTTAATCAGACGGCGGCGCAGTTTAACGGATTTCCGGTAAAGAAATTCATGCTTATTTCCTTTATTGTATCCGGTGCAATTGCGGGACTGGGGGGAAGTGTGGAACTCCACGGCACACAGTTCAGGATTATGGCGGGGTTTGGCCATGGCTATGGTTTTGACGGTGTGGCCATTGCCTTGATTGGACAGTTGAATCCCATCGGTACGGTTCTTGTGGCTTATTTGTTCGCCATCCTCCGCACGGGGGCCACCACCATGCAGGTGGGCAGCGGAATGCCCACCTCGGTCATCGACATCATTCAGGCGCTGGTCATTGTTTTTGCCGTGGCGGGAAGCGCATTTACCAATCTTCCGAAGACAAGGCAGTTTTTTGTGAACATGTTATCGAAATCAAAGGCAGGAGGATAAGGAATCATGGAAGCAGTACTCAATATGACATTTATCCAGGAATTGATGCTCTCCACTGTCCGCATGGCGACACCCATTCTTATTGTGGCTTTGGCGGAATTGTATTCGGAGCGGGCAGGCCTGGTGAATATAGGGCTGGACGGAATCATGGCCTTTGGGGCATTGGCCGGCTTTATTCTCAGCTATAATACGGGAAACCCTTATATGGGCATTCTGGCGGGAGCCCTAGGCGGTATTCTCATCAATATGGTTTATGCCTTCTGCACCATCCATCTGGGGGCGGAACAGATTGTCTACGGCATGGCCATCAATATCTTCGCGCCAGCGCTGGCTTCCTTTATCTACAAGATATACTTCGGCATCAATTCGACCCTTCTCCAGGCAACGTTGATGAATGCGGCGCCCATTCCTTTTCTCAGCCGGATTCCCGTCATCGGGCCGGTGCTTTTTAACCACACGCCCATTGTGTACCTGGCCTATCTGCTGGTACCCTTTACCTTTGTGTTCCTGAACAAGACGAAGGCGGGGCTGAACTACAAAGCGGTGGGCGAGTTTCCAAAAGCTGCGGAATCTCTGGGAATCAACGTATTCCGCCAGAAATATCTCGCCTGCATCATCTGCGGGGCGCTGGCGGGGATCGGCGGCGCATACCTGACAACCTGCTACATCAGCACCTATTCGGATGGTGTAGTTTCGGGCCGTGGGTTTATCGCATTGTCCGCCGTTATTTTCGGCCGGTGGATGCCCGGGGGAGTGCTGCTTGCCGCGCTGCTGTTCGGACTTACCGACGCCCTGCAGCTCCGTTTGCAGGTAATGAGCCCTGCTACCCCTTATCAGCTCCTGGCCATGCTGCCTTACCTGTGCACGCTGTTCGTGCTTGTGTTTTTCGGCATCAAGAAGGCCGGTCCCATGGCAAACGGAAGGCCTTATTTCAGGGAAGAACGATAATTATAGGCGATGCCTTTTATCATAGATTTATTTACGCTTAAATTATAATTTGGGAGGTCTATTTATGAAGAAGATATTATCACTTATTCTGGCAATGGTCCTGGTTACCACAATGCTGGCAGCATGCGGGGCATCTAAGAGCGCTCCTGAAAGCCAGCCGGCGGACAAACCGCAGGAGGCACAACAGTCCCAGGAGGCACCGAAAGCAGAAAAAACCTATAAAGTTGCGATGATCCTCGACTCCACCATTTCAGACGGAGGCTGGGGTGCAGCATGTTACAACGCCATGGTTGCAGCAGCCAAGGAAACTGGTTTTGAGACAAAGTATACCGACGGTCTTACAACGGCCAATTTTGCATCGACCATCCGGAGCTACTGTGATCTGGGCTTTGATTTGATTTTTGCTCCCGGTAACCAGTATTCCGATGCAGTAAAAGAAGTATCGGCGGATTATCCCAAGGTGTATTTTGCCTTGTTGAACGGTACGGTTGAGACGGCCAATGTGGTATCTCTTTTGCCGGATGCAAAACAGATCGGATATATGGCAGGTTCTTTGGCGGGACTTATGACAAAAACCAACAGCATCGGATTTATCGGCGGTGTGGAGCTGGATACGACAAAGACCAAGCTGGCTTCCTATGAGGCTGCGGCAAAAGCCGTCAATCCCAATGTCAAAGGATTTTCCGCCTATGCAGGCTCCTTCAGCGATTCTGCAAAAGGCAAGGAAATTGCGGATTCCATGGTTTCCATGAACAATGTGGACGTTATGTTCGGTGACGCCAGCGCGGTAGATTCCGGCGCCAGGGAAGCCCTGGCAAAGCATAAGGACAGGTACGATATCGGACAGCCCAGCGATCTGCTTGCCACACAGAAGTCTCCCGTGGTCATCGGCAGCGTGGTAACGGACAATGCAAAGATGATCAAGCTTTGCATGGAAGATGTGAAGAATGGAACTTACGGCAGCAAGACCATCTACGGAAATCTTTCCAACGGATCCTTGAGCGTGGGTACCTACAGCGAAGCGGTTCCGAAGGAAATACAGACAAAATACCTGGAGATCGTTGAGAAAATTAAAGAAGGCACATTTATTCAATAAATCAGGATAGCATATCAGCAGGTTTGATGGCGGGATTCCTGTTGGACACGTCGGCAGAATTACTGACGGCATTCCCAGGAGTCCCGTTTTGCTATATTCAGGGAGAACAGCATGAAAAAAGAAAAAGAGATTGTGCCGGTGGAAGAGAGGATCCTGCAGGCAGCCCTTGACGTCATCGAAGAGAAGACCATCAGTGAGACACGAATGCGCAGCATTGCCGAAAAGGCCGATGTCTGCCAGTCCAATCTGCATTATTACTATGCCTCGAAAAAGGACTTGCTGCTGGCCGCCCAAAAGAAAGTTGCCCTGCGGTGCATCGAAATCCGGGAGAAGGCCAAAGCCTACTCGGAAGACACGCTGGAAAGCCAACTGGATGTTTTTCTGAAGCAGAAACTGATCTTTATCAAGCAGGAACAAAAATACGACTATGCTGAAATTGATTTCTGGATCCAGTCAAGGCTGGATAAGGATTTCCGGGAAGGCTTCAAGGGCTCCTTTTACGGATGGAGGAAAGAGCTTCAGGATTTGATCGGGGTCTATGCCCCTCATTTTAAAAAGGATAAGCAGGTTTTGCTGGCCAGCGTCATCATTTCGCTGCTGGAGGGGGCCACCATCCAGTATTTGATCGACTCGGAGGCATTTTCCGTCGACGAGTACTTTGCGTATTGCAAAAAGCTAATCATCCGCGAAATTTCAGGGGACAGTTCTCAACTTTAAAGCAAACAGCACAAACAGAGGTTTGCAGTTTTGAGAGACAGTTCTCAACTTTCAGTTTTCAGGGACAGTTCTCAACTTTTTAGCATAAACCGGTTGGAGAAATTCAGAAAAGTTATCCGGTAATGCAATCAGAAGCGTCAAAAACTCAGAGGACTGCCTTTATTTAAAGACAAGTTCACTGAGTTCTTCCTAACAGGACAAACATTTTGAGGATTAATTTGGGAAGGCATGCCAATAAAACCTTTAAACAGGCTTAAAGACGAGGGAAGTTGGAATTAAACGTTACAGCTTAGTAGTTCCTCAAAGAGAGTTGAATAGAACGGATTTTTGCTGTTTAACAAATCGTATCCCTTATTACAAAGCCGGGAACAGCCGGAGATGGTAATATTGTTGATACTGCTGCAGATATCCTTATAACCAAGTCCGCATAGCACCCGGAGAACATAAGCGCTGAGAGCCCGGAAGTGGATAAGCTTTTTACTGCCTTTTGTGGCTAAACCCAGTTTTTCCACTGCCATCAACCTGCTGGAAATAAAAGAAATAGCTTTTGATGGAGCTAGATTCCTCAAAATAACTTTTCTGCCGCTGATGTATTCATTTTCAACCGCCGAAGAAAGCTTTTTCTTAAGCTCTTTGAAGCTGCCTACATCCCTCTGATGACTCACAAAAGCGAAGTACCTTTGTGCAAATTTGGTCTTGTCTCTAATGTTGAAAAGCCCCATGATAAAGCCGGTATCAATTAATTTCAGTGTATCTGCTCTGATACCAATGTAAATTCCGTAAGAGGAATATTTGTAGTTTTCCTCCTTGTTGGAAAAACCTCCGATATCGTGGGGATTATTATGAATATAGGCTGAAACGGCAAGGTTGTACTCATCGGTATTTAGAATTCTGCTCTCAAATCTGCCCTGGAATACATGGCCGTGCCGTTGGTATTTTCTGTTATAATACCAGACATAGGCGGTGTTAATGCATTGCATGAACCTGGAGAGATCAAAGCCTTTGGGGTCCAAATGAAGGTGCAGATGGTTATCCATGAGGCAATAGGCGTAAATGCTGCACTTGTATTTATCTGTGTACCTTTTGAGAAGGCTTAAGTAATAGTCCTTATCCTCATCATCTTTAAAGAGGAGGAATTCTGAGATGCTACGGCACATTACGTGATAAACCGCTTCGGCATACTTTTGACGAGCCTTTCTCGGCATAGAATCCACCACCAAATACTATTTACTTATATCTTACCATGGAACATACGTTCGGAAAAGATATTTCCCGAATGCTTGTTCGGTTGTTGAGGAGCGTCCCCTTTTCAAGTTGATTTTTTTTCTTCTCTTCGCTAAAATTAATCTAACAGTCACAATATATTTATGAAAGGTAAGACATTCAATGGAATTGTTAAAAAGAAGGATTCGGAGCGAAGGCAGGGTTATAAACGGCAATATTCTCAAAGTGGACAGCTTTTTGAACCACCAGATTGACGCCCGGCTCTTTAATGAAATGGGCAAGGAATTCAAAAGGATCTTCGGCGGCTACCCTGTCACAAAAATACTGACCATCGAAGCCTCGGGCATCGCAGTGGCCTGCATTGCGGCACTGCATTTCGACGTGCCGGTGGTTTTCGCCAAGAAGACCGAATCCCTCAACCTGGATAACGACACCTATGAGAGTGAAGTGTACTCCTACACGAAAGCCAGGAGCTATAAAATAAGGGTGTCAAAAAGGTATCTGAACAAAGAAGACAAGGTCTTGATCCTTGACGATTTTCTCGCCAACGGCTGTGCCGTAGAAGGCCTGAAGGATATTATCGAGCAGGCGGAAGCGAGCCTTGTGGGCGCGGGAATTGTCATTGAGAAGGGTTTTCAGGACGGCGGAAACGCCCTGCGGAGGAAGGGTGTCAACCTCCATTCCCTGGCCATTATTAAATCGATGGAAGAAGGCAAGATTGAATTTGAGGAGTAGTTTATATAGAAAAGATCAGTCCCTGGCACATGGACGGAGGTTCAATGAGCGGATCCATTTTGTTGTCGATTAAAGAAAGTGTCATGAAATATGCCCAGGTCATTTCTACCATCCTTGAAATGGACGTAGATATTGTGGATGACCGTATGATCCGTATTGCCGGCACCAACCGGTTCTACCAGGGGATCAACAAGCCCATAAACCACGAAGGGAATGCTTTCAAAAGAGTTTTGAAAACCTGCAAGACTTTGGTGGTGGAAAATCCGGGGAAGGACGAAGTCTGCCTGACCTGCGACAGCCGCTTCAACTGCGGCGAGGAATATGAGATATGCTGTCCCATCCTTCTGGGGGATGCGGTCATCGGCGTCATCTCCCTGGCGGTCTTTGACAAGTCCAAAAAAAACGACATCGTGGACAAACACAACAACTACATCATGTTCCTGGAGCAAATCGCCGAACTGATTGCAGCCAAAGCCGCAGAACACAGGCGTTTTGAAGAGCAGGCCTTTTCCCTGGAGCTGCTGGACAGCCTCATGGACTGTGTGAGCGACGGAGTCATTGTTTTCAACCGGTCCCAGCACATCCTGCACATCAACGAGAAGTCGGAAGAAATTCTCGGAAACAATCTGCAGCAGCTGGTCTATCTGAAAAAAATCAACGAATTTGCCCTTCACAAGGTGAGAAACTTCAAAAGTGTGGACATGGTGGAGTATATTGCCAGGGTGAGGGAGAAAAAAATCAGCCTTGTGGGAAACATCCATCCCATCAAGGTGAACGGCAAAGAAGAAGGAAGCGTTTTCGTGTTTCAGGATGCCGTGGTCAAGAACCGGAACTTTCTCCAGGGCCACAACATGAAAAACTTTAATTTTGAGCATATTATCGGAGTGGAGGAGAACTTCCTGAAGACCAAGGAAAGCGCTAAAAAACTGGCCTACAGTGACGTTAACCTGCTGATCTCGGGAGAGACGGGAACGGGAAAGGAAATCTTCGCCAGGGCCATCCACAACGAGAGCAGCAGAAAGGAGCATCCCTTTGTGACCCTCATATGCAGCGGAAGCCTGGAATCGGTGCTGGAAAAGGAGATCTTCGGTTATGAGCTGCAGGACACCGGCTACGAAAAGCTGGGCAAGCTGCAGCTGGCCCAGGGAGGCACGCTGTTTGTGGATGAAGTGGGGGATTTGACCCTGAGGCTCCAGGGCAAGCTGATGCAGGTAATTCAGAACAAAAAGGATTACGATCTACGCATTCTGGTTTCCACAAGCCAGGATTTGAAAAGCAGGACGGAGAGCGGGGAGTTCAGGAAGGACCTGTATTACTCCCTGGTGGCATTTGAAATCACCATTCCTCCCGTGCGCAGCAGGCCCGGCGATATTCCGGTGCTGGTGGAATATTTCCTTGAGAAGCACTGCCGGATGGAGGGCAAAAAAATAATGCTTTCCGACGGTGTAATAAAACTGATGCGGGGCTATTCCTGGCCCGGCAACGTAAGAGAGATAGAGAAGATCGTGAGCTTTATTGTAAATAGCCAGAATGACGGCACCAACCTGGAACCGGATAATTTGCCGGTAACGGTGAAAAAGCAGCTGGCGGAATTTTCGGGGGCCCAGTACAATCTGGAGGCCATTGAAAAAAACACCATTCTACAGGTGATGAATACCTTCGGGAATTCCACCGAGAGCAAGAAAAGAGCGGCCCAGGAGCTTGGGATCAGTGTTGCAACCCTTTACAGGAAGCTGGAGAAGTATGGCATATCCGAGCTTAAACAGTACAATTGACACGAAGCACGGGTAATCAGAGCCTGGTGAATGGACTACTCTTGTCCGATGGATATGCATTGATTCTCAAAATGAGAAAAATATCTCAATATTGTTACATCCGTGGAGTAAAAAGCGAAATGATCGACGTGGAAGACAGGATTCCTTTGACTTGCGCCGGAGGTTGATTATAATTAAATTTAGAAATATATCGGTAGCGCACTTTAAAACTGCGTTCATTATAGCATTGACGTGACAAGAAATGGTGCAAATCGGATACTGCGCAGCGGCAGAGGAATAATCCGGTCTTGCACCTGTTTTGTTGGTGCTAAAATAAATTGAATGGGAGATAATTATGAAGAGATTGCCAGTCGTTGGACCGACCTTTGAAGAAATGCTCCACCCATGGACCGTTGACCCGGAAATCAGGAAAAAGGCGCTGGACGCCAGGAAAAACAATCCCCTCCACCCCATCAACCTTTATAACATTACATGGCGAGACGGCAATGATGAAGTGTATCATTTTGTAATGCCCAAGGAACTGACGGGGGTAGATGCGAACATCATCGTGCTCTACGGAAAGGAATTTCCCTCGGGAAGCCATAAGGTAGGTCCCACCTATTCCATCCTTTCGGAGAAAACCGTTACGGGAGAGGTAGACCCCGCAAACCACACCCTTGTATGGCCTTCTACAGGTAATTTCGGTATCGGCGGCGCCTGGGTGGGCAGTGGAATGAACTATAAATCCATCGTTGTCCTTCCTGAGATGATGAGCCAGGAAAGGTTCGACATGATCCGCGGCTACGGCGCGGAAGTCATTGCTACCAAGGGCTGTGAGTCCAATGTAAAGGAAATTTACGACAAAACCAAGGAATTGACAAACGATGATCCCGATCATATAAGAATACTCAACCAGTTCCAGGAATTCGGAAATTACAGGTTCCACTATTATGTCACCGGCAACACCATGGTTGAGCTGGTGCAGGAAAAGAAAATGGGCAACGGCAGAATCGCAGCCGTTGTGCTCACCGCCGGGTCCGCAGGTGCCATTGCCAGCGGCGACAGGGTGAAGCAGGTGTTCCCGGAAGCCAAGGTGGTGGCGGGTGAGCCGCTGCAGTGTCCTACCATTGCCCTGAACGGCTATGGGGATCATGACATCCAGGGAATCGGCGACAAGCATGTCACCTGGATTCACAACTGCATGAACATGGATGGGGTGGTACTCATCGACGATGTGGATTGCAAAAAGATGCTCCAGGTCATGACTGATCCGGAGGGAGTCAAGTTCCTGAAGGAATTTACGGATAAGGGTATGATCGACTTCCTGTCCGACAAATTCGGAATATCCGGAATTGCCAATGTCATCGGAGCTATTAAGACTGCGAAGTACTACAAGATGAAGTCCGACGAAAATATTTTTGTCGTGGCCACAGACAGCATTTCCAGGTACGGTTCGGTAATGAAGCAGATGGAAGAGCAGTACGGAAAGCTGGACAGGGCCGAAGCCAAATCCAGGACCGAAAGAATATTCCATTACCAGGAGCCTTCGTGGTTCTTTGAGGGTGATAAATACAACAGGGAAAGATGGCACAACCTTAAATATTTCACCTGGGTGGAACAGCAAGGCAAGACCGTTGAAGAACTGAATGCCCAGAAGGACCAGGCATACTGGAGAGAGCAGCAGAACAAGGTGGGCCTGATGAACGAACTCATCAAAAAATACAGGGAAGACCACAAGGATACCCTGAAGGGTGTTATGGGCGTATAGCCTGGAGAACAGTAGAGGAAGTGTTGAATTTGTATAGTCTCGGCATATTGGATGGCAGGATTTATCTGGACGGAGAATGGGTGGAGGGAAACCTCTATATAAAGGACGGGCGAATTGCCGCCATCTCCTCTTCCTACCTGGAAGCGGCGGAAGAATATGACGCAAAGGGGCAGTGTGTGCTCCCCGGTTTTATCGACCCCCATGTGCACTTTGCCCTCCGCGTGGGCAAATACACCTCGGTGGACGATTTCAACTCCGGGTCAATCTCCGCAGCCTTCGGAGGAATCACTACGTTTATCGATTTTCTTGACCCCGTTTACCGTGCGGAGGAGCTGGAAAAGGCCTTTGAAAAGAGAAGGCTCCTTTCCAGGGACAGTGTGATCGATTACAGCTTTCATGCCACACTGTCCAGGCCGGAGGATTCCCCGGAAAAAATGGTTGAGAAGATGAAGGAGCTCAAGCTTCCTTCGGCAAAGTTTTTTACCGCCTACTCGTCCTCAAACAGGAACACCACCGACAAATACCTGGACGGGATGCTGAAGATATCCAGGGAAACCTCTACCTTGCTGCTGGTACATTCGGAAAATGAGGACCTGCTGACGGAAGGCGAGGGCATAAGGGTGAGGGACCATGAAAACATGAGGCCCGCCATCTCTGAAATCAGCGAAGTCATCAAGCTTGCCGAAATGACAAGATACAATGAAGGCCTCATGTATATCGTCCATGTAAGCTGTGGTACGACAGTCAAAAGGCTCAAGGAAGGCTACGGGGATATTCTGAACAAAAGCCTCTTTGTGGAGAGCTGCCCCCATTACTTCACCTTCAATTCGGCGGCCTATGACACCGAAGACGGAGGACTGCTCACCATGACGCCCCCTTTAAGGAGCGAAAAGGAAAGACGCCTGCTGATCAGCCACATTGATTCTGTCCATACCATCGGTACCGACCATTGTCCCTTCAACAGCGGTGACAAAAAGGCCGAGTATACTTCCGGCCTGCCCATGGGGATCGGAGGAGTGGAGCATTCCTTCTCCATCATGTACTCTCTTTTCGGGGACAAGGTGATTGATAAGTTTACAAAAAATGTTGCCGAGGTCCACGGACTGTATCCCAGGAAGGGAAGCCTTCTTCCAGGGAGTGACGCAGACGTTGTCATTTTCGACTCCCAGTGCGAATGGAAGGTCCGTGAACATAATTCCAAATGTGATTATGTAGCCTATGAGGGAATCAATTTGAAGGGGAAGGTAAGGACAACGATTTCCCGTGGGAGATTTATCGTTAGAGACGGAAGGTTCATGGGAGGCATCGGCGAATATCTGGTGCGGAACGGAAGCAGGTTATGACGGTTATGCGCCTTCGGCGGCGTAAATTGCGGTTGAAACACACCCAAGGGTTTCTGCAGGAGGAATTTATAAATGAAGGAAGCAGGACTTGTGTCTGCATGCTCTTCAAAATGCCGGAAAAGGGCGGAAGTGGATTAAAATAGTTTGATAAGCAAGACTTGCGATGTATTGATAAATCGGGTATAATGCTTATAGCAGGCTGGTGGGTTAGATGATTTTGCAATATGAAATTTATATAGTTGCATATTGCGTTTTGGGGCAATTTACAAAGCAAGTCTGGACAAAAGTGTGGGGCCCGGTATGCCGGAGTTTTTACCCCGGTAAATGGTAAGCAGCGTTGTTTACCGGACAGGCTGCCAACCTTGTAAGGAATGTTTTGATATTTAAAGGCTCTATTCAAGTTTTGACAAAGAATCAAGTCTATGAAGTACAATAGCGTATTTCGACCTTTGAGACCATGACGTCTGCACAGCCAGGTTTGCTGTGCGGACTTTTTTGTTTTTGGGGTCTGGGGCGCTGCTGGCTTTTAGAAATAAAAAAACAAAATGTATGAGGAGGCAAAATAATGAACAAAAAGATTATTGCATTGATGCTGGCTGCTGTGTTTATGTTTACACTGGTACTTAGCGGCTGCGGTTCTTCCACCGACAACAAAGGTGCTGAAACACCTGCAGCAGAGAAACCCGCAGAAGAAAAACCTGCCGCAGAGACACCTGCAGCAGAAACAAAAGCTCCTTCCGTTAAAGTCGGTGTAATCTATATCGGCGATGAAAACGAAGGTTATACGGCAGCCCATATGAAGGGAATTGCCGATATGGCAAAGGCACTTGGCTTGCCTGCCGAACAGGTTATTGAGAAGAAGCAGATTAAAGAAGACGAATCCGCCTACGATGCAGCCGTTGACCTGGCTGAGAACGGCTGTAACATTATATTTGCCAACAGCTTCGGACATGAGGACTACATGATCCAGGCAGCCAAAGAGTTCCCCAACGTTCAGTTCTGCCATGCCACAGGCTTCAAGGCAAAGAGTTCCGGCCTACCCAATATGCACAATTACTTTACAGCCGTTTATGAATCACGTTATGTTTCAGGTGTCGTAGCCGGTTTGAAGTTGAACGAAATGATTGAAAGCGGAAAGATTACCAAGGATAAGGCAAAAATGGGCTATGTCGGTGCTTACCCCTATGCGGAAGTGGTTTCCGGTTATACTTCCTTCTACCTCGGAGCAAAGAGCGTTTGCCCCACGGTAACAATGGACGTTCAGTACACCAACAGCTGGGCGGATATGGCCGGTGAGAAGGAAGTCGCTACACAGCTCATCGCCAACGGCGCTGTATTGATCAGCCAGCATGCCGACACAACAGGTTCTCCTACCGCTTGTGAAGCAGCAAATGTACCTTGCGTCGGATATAATGTTGATATGATCTCTGTTGCACCCAAAAGCGCATTAACTTCTGCAACCATCAACTGGGGTCCTTATTATACATACGCTGTTAAATCTGTGGTTGATGGCAAGGCCATTGCTACCGACTGGTGCCAGGGATTGTCGGAAGGAGCTGTAGGAATTTCCGCTCTCAATGACAAGGCAGTTGCAAAGGGAACCGCTGAAAAGGTTAAGGAAGTGGAAGATGCCATCAAGGCCGGTTCACTGCGTGTATTTGATACCAAAACCTTTACGGTTGGTGGAAAATCATTAGAGGAAGCGATCAAGGCCGATTCTAAATTGGCTAAATTTGCTGACAGCGTTAAGGACGGATATTTCCATGAGTCCGAAGCCATCTCAGCACCTTCCTTCGAATTCAGGATTGATGGTATTAAGGAATTGACAAAGAAATAAATCGGAGTTTGTGAAGTAATACGGGGACAGTTCTCAACTTTCAAACACGGGAACAGTTCTCATTGAGGACAGTCCACTCAAAAGAAGTTGAGGACTGTCCCCTCAAATTTTTATGCGGAACTGCTTTTTAGCAGTTCCGCAAATTTGCGTCCATCCTGTATAATAGTGAGGTATACCGAACTCTGTACGAGGGTGTGCACTTTGGAAAATTTGGTTTGGAGGGCTTTTTGTGGAATATGGAAACGCAATCGAATTAAAGAATGTAACCAAGCGTTTTGGCGAGGTTGTGGCAAATGACAATATCAGCCTGTCCGTCAGGAAGGGCGAGATACTGGCGATCCTGGGGGAGAACGGGAGCGGCAAAACCACGCTGATGAACATGCTTTCCGGCATTTACTTCCCCGATGAGGGCCAGGTCTTTATCAATGGAAAGGAAGTAAGCATCCGTTCTCCCAAAGTTTCCTTCGACCTTGGTATTGGGATGATACATCAGCACTTCAAATTGATCAACGTTCTGACAGCCGCAGAGAATATTATTCTGGGCCTGCCGGGTGAGGGACGCCTGAAGATGGGCGAGATAAGGCTGGAAATTGAGCGGCTGACAAAACAGTACGGTTTCGAACTTAACCCTTCCCAAAAAATATACGACATGTCTGTTTCGCAGAAACAGACGGTGGAAATCGTAAAGGTTTTATACCGCGGGGCGGAGATCCTGATTTTGGACGAACCCACTGCGGTGCTCACTCCCCAGGAGACAAAAAAGCTTTTTGACGTGCTGAGGAACATGAGAAAGGCCGGAAAGTCAATTATCATCATCACTCACAAGTTAAATGAGGTGCTTGAATTGTCCGACCGGGTTGCCGTGCTTCGAAAGGGCAAATACATTGGGACGGTGGATACGTCGAGTGCAACGGTTGCTTCCCTGACAGAAATGATGGTGGGAGCAAAGGTGTGCCTGGACATCGACCGTACAGACCCAATGAAGCCGCTGGAACGCATTGATGTACGTGGTATTACCTGCATAAACAAAGAAGGTACAACCGTACTGGACCAGGTTTCATTTATTGCTTCCAGCGGGGAAATCCTCGGTATAGCGGGTATTGCCGGAAGCGGGCAGAAAGAGTTGCTGGAAGCCATCGCAGGGCTTCAGGAAATTGAAAGCGGTGAGATCCTATACTATTCACCGGAAGGGAAGACCGAGAAGATATCTGAAATGAAGGCGGCGGAGATCAGAAACTTGAAGATCAATCTGGCATTTGTCCCGGAAGACAGGCTTGGAATGGGCCTTGTGGGCTCCATGGATTTGACGGACAACATGATGCTCCGAAGCTACAGGGACAGCCGGCATTTCTTCACGGACCGGAAAAAGCCCAGAGATTTGGCTCTTCATATTGTTGACAAGCTGGACGTGGTTACACCGGGCGTCGACACTCCCGTCCGGAAGCTCTCCGGGGGAAATGTGCAGAAAATACTGCTGGGACGTGAAATTGCCTCCAATCCTGTCGTACTGCTGGTAGCTTACCCTGTGCGTGGGCTCGATATCAATTCTTCCTATACGATCTACAATTTGCTGAATGAACAAAAGAACAACGGGGTCGCGGTGATTTGCGTAGGGGAGGACCTGGATGTGCTGCTTGAACTTTGTGACCGTATCCTTGTGCTGGCCGGAGGCAGGGTGGCTGGTGTGGTGGATGCACGGAAATCCACAAAGGAAGAGATTGGACTGATGATGAGTACAGGAAAGGTTGGGCACAAACATGAAAAGAGATAATATGATTTCCCACAGCGAACCGATGATCCGCATAACGAAACGCAGTGGAATTTCCATAGCCAAATCGTGGCTTGTGCGTTTGGTAGCCGTCGTGCTTTCCCTGATTGTATGTGCCCTTGTCATCGTGGCCATCACAAAAGGGAACCCCATCAAGGTTTACCTTGGAATTATCGACGGAGCTGTCGGTGCGAACCGCCGGCTGTGGGTGACAATCCGCGAAACACTGGTTTTGCTTATCATTGCAGTTGCGCTCACCCCTGCCTTCAAGATGAAGTTCTGGAACATCGGAGCTGAGGGACAGATATTGATGGGGGCGGTTGCGACGGCCGCGTTAATGATTTACGGCGGCAACAGCATACCCAACGGACTGCTGATTGTCCTGATATTTGTGGCAAGCTGCCTTGCAGGAATGCTCTGGGGGCTGATGCCTGCCATATTCAAAGCCTATTTCAATACCAATGAAACTCTCTTTACCCTTATGCTCAACTATGTGGCAATGCAGATCGTGAATTTTTGCATCGTCTATTGGGAAAAGCCTGTGGGCTCAAATACCGTTGGAATCATTAACGGTGCCACACATAAAGGCTGGTTTCCCCAGGTATTCGGTCTGAATTACGGAATGAATCTGATTGTTGTGATCGTCATAACAATCATTGTTCATATTTACATGAAATACAGCAAGCAGGGGTATGAAATTGCGGTTGTGGGGGAAAGCCACAATACTGCAAAATACGCAGGAATTGACGTTAAAAAGGTCATCATCCGGACGATGATGATATCTGGGGCCGTTTGCGGTATCGCAGGGGCGATTATCGTAAGCGGAGCAAGCCATACCATTTCCTTAAGCACCGGGGGCGGGCGAGGTTTTACGGCAATTATTGTTGCGTGGATGTCAAAATTCAACCCGTGGGCTATGACGTTGGTATCGGTATTTCTCGTATTCATGCAGCAGGGCTCCATTCAGATCGCCACAAAGTATGGACTCAATGAAAATGCCTCCGATATTATCACGGGAATTCTGTTGTTTTTCATGATCGGCTGCGAATTTTTCATCAACTATAAAGTAGAGTTCAATCGAAAGAAAAAGGAGGTACAGTAATTTGGAACTGATATTAACTTTTATCCAAAAAGCAATCGGACAGGGAATCAGCATTCTTTTCGGTGCCTCCGGCGAAATTATAACGGAAAAGTCGGGAAACCTGAACCTTGGGATTCCGGGAATCATGTATATGGGCGGAATTACCGGTCTTATGGGAGCCTTTTTCTATGAGAAGTCGACGGCAAATCCCAACGGACTGACTGGCCTTATGGTCTCTTTTCTGGCAACATTATTGGCAGCTGCCTTTGGGGGGCTTATCTATGGTTTTTTGACCATTACCCTCCGTGCAAACCAGAATGTGGTGGGCCTGGCTTTGACAACCTTTGGCGTGGGCTACGGAAATTTCTTTGGAGGGTCCATATCAAAGCTGGCAGGCGGTGTCGGACAAATTTCTGTGGCAACCACAGCTTCTGCCTACAAAGCAACCATCCCGGGGCTTTCGGGGGTGCCTGTCATCGGGGAAATACTTTTTTCCTACGGCTTTTTAACCTATCTGGCAATTATACTTGCCATTTATCTGACCTTTTTCCTGAGCAAGACACGAAAAGGCCTGAATCTGCGTTCCGTCGGTGAAAGCCCCGCAACCGCAGATGCGGCAGGTATCAACGTATCGCTGTACAAGTACGTTTCAACGGTAGTGGGCAGTGCCATTGCCGGACTGGGCGGATTGTATTTTGTAATGGAATACCTTGGCGGAACGTGGACCAACAATGGTTTCGGAGACAGGGGCTGGCTGGCCATCGCCCTGGTCATCCTTGCGCTGTGGAAACCGGTGAATGCAATCTGGGGTTCCTTCCTTTTCGGTGCCTTGTACATCCTATATATTTATATGCCTGGCCTTACAAGGGCCACGCAGGAGCTTTGTAAAATGCTGCCCTATCTTGTGACCATCATCGTACTGGTTATTTCCAGTAAGCGCAACAAACTGGAAAGTCAGCCGCCAGCAAGCCTGGGCGAACCCTATTTCAGGGAAGAGAGATAAAGAATAAAAGCTCCGGGGTATCGAACCCCGGAGCTTTTATTTATGACTTTTTGCTGCTATAATTATTCATGTATTTCTTTATCATACAAAAGAAAGGGCCAGTTGCTGATGAAAGTGGGAGTACTGCAGCTGCGGCGCTTCCGGAAGTAATACGACACTTTATAAATACATATACTATATATCTGATTGATCTGCTGCCACACGCGGTAACGATAATTGTACCTGTTGCAGCTTCAATAAGGAAGCCAGAAGGCGGTTCTCCTCCAGAGGGGTTGGAAATCCGCATTTCAGAGAGGAAAGGTAGAGGCCGGACCATATATGAGTAATTTAAAGGTTTTAAAAGGAAATATAGCCTATTCAGCATCGGAACAGGAAATCAAATATTACACCGACAGCCATATTGTTCTGGAGGACGGCATTGTCCTGGGGATTTATGAAGAACTGCCCGAAAGCTTTGCCGGTGCGGAGATATCGGATTACGGAAGCAGCCTGATCATCCCCGGCTTTGTGGACCTGCATGTCCATGCCTCCCAGTTTTACCAGCGGGGCCTGGGCATGGACATGGAACTTATCGAATGGCTGGAAAAGTATACCTTCCCCCAGGAAAAGCAGTTTTCCGACCTTTCTTATGCAAGGGAGGTTTACAGCCGGTTTGTGGATGAAATCGTAAGGCAGGGCACCCTGGCGGCATGCATTTATGCAACGGTACATAAGCCCGCCACAGAGCTCTTGTTTGAAATACTTTCAGAAAAGGGAATCTGCGCTTTTGTGGGAAAGGTCAATATGGACAGGAATTGTCCCGATGGCCTGAGGGAAGAAAGATCGGCTTCCATAAAGGAAACGGAAGAGCTGATCGAGAAATACGGAAGCCACCCTACGGTAAGGCCCATATTGACGCCCCGGTTCGTGCCCAGTTGTAGTTCAGAGCTGCTGGAAGCCCTGGGGAAGCTTGCACAAAAGTATAATATCCCCGTTCAGTCCCATCTTTCAGAAAACTATGGGGAAATAAAATGGGTGGGAAGGCTTCATGCAGACCATCCCAATTATGCAAGCGTTTATCACCGGAAAGGCCTGTTCGGACACACGCCGACCCTGATGGCCCATTGTGTGCACCTCACCGAAGAAGAAATGGAAATGATGCGGACCCATCAGGTCATCGCCGTCCACTGCCCCGAATCCAACAGCAACCTGGCCAGCGGCGTAATGCCTGTGAGCAGAATGCTTGACAGGGGCATAAAAGTAGGCCTTGGCAGTGATGTGGGAGGCGGACACAATATTTCAATGCCCAGAACCATCGTCCGCACCCTTCAGCTTTCCAATGTGCTTAAGTCCCTGGATGCTGCAAACAGGCCCCTGACCTTTGAAGAAGCCTTCTACATGGCGACAAAGGGGGGCGGGAGCTTTTTCGGCAAGCTGGGCAGTTTTGAAGAGGGTTACAGGTTCGATGCCCTGGTGCTGGACGACACAGCCCTGGGAGGGATGGAACTGTCCTTGAAGGAGCGGCTCCAGAGGTTCGTCTATATAGGAGACGACAGGAATATCTCCGTCCGGTTTGCCGGAGGCAAGGAAATCAAATAGTATTATAATTGAAAAGATGCTATACTACTAGTACACTGTCAACCCTAATTCCATACGTTACCGCCGGTTAAATTTCCGCGGGACTGTGTTGTCGTCAATCGGAATACACAAAAAGTATTCCTCAATCCTCCGCCTTGTCCTGCGAAAATTTTCCTCGCCGGATAACATATGTTTTAGAATTGACAGTGTACTGAGGCGATAGTTCGATGTCGTCTTCTTTTCATTTAAAAAGGATGGTTGCAGAATGAACATTTTTGATATTGTGGGACCGGTCATGATCGGACCTTCCAGCTCTCATACCGCAGGGGCGGTGCGCATCGGAAAGATTACCCGCATGCTCCTCAACGAAGAAGTGGCGGAGGTTTTGATCAAGCTGCACGGCTCCTTTGCCGATACCTACAAAGGCCATGGAACGGATAACGCACTCCTGGGAGGGCTGATGGGCTTCTCCACGGAGGACGAAAGGATAAGGCAGAGCAGCGACCTGGCAAAAAAAGCGGGGATGAATTACAGGATTGAGACAGTATCCCTGCACGATGCCCATCCCAATACCGCCGTTATCGAAGCTAGGGGAAAGTCGGGCAAAAAGGTGACGGTGACGGGAGCCTCCGTGGGGGGAGGAAATATCGTCATCAAAGAAATCAACGGGCTGGACGTGGAATTTACCGGACAGTACCATACCCTGATTGTCCACCACAGGGATAAGCCCGGAGTTATCGCAAATGTGACGGGCACCGTGGGGCACAACAATATCAACATTGCCGGCATGCGGGTTTACAGGTCCAGCAAGGGCGGAGAGGCCATCATGGTCATTGAAACAGACCAGCAGGTGAATGAAAAGGCCGTTGCAGAGATCAAACAGGAAGCAAACGTGGTGGAAGCCATCTACATTGAAATCATATAGAAAATAGTATAATTGTACTATGCTAAAAGGCATTGTTTATTCCAAAAAGGCTTCAAAGCACCCAGTGCAGCAAAGCACAGAAGATCATTGGCACGAAAGTAAGAGGTCCTTACTCACAGGTCATTCCAGTCGGATTCCCACTGGTTTTGTGCCTCGAAGTATTCCTCGTAGAGTGAAGCCTTTTTTCCATAAATAATGCCTTTTGCCAACATAACAAAGTAATTATACGTGGAGGCGTACGATGTTTACATACAATTCCGTACAGGAACTGGTGGATAGAGCCAGGAAAACGGGAAAAACCATTTCCAGGCTGGTGCTGGAAGACCAGGCCGAGCAAATGGAGCGGCCGGCAGAAGAAATATTTGCAGAAATGGAAAGAACCTTCACCGTCATGCGAGAGAGCATCAATAACGGGTTAAAGCAAAAGGGGAAGTCTCCCAGCGGTCTCTCCGGCGGAGATGCGGCAAAGCTGCAAAAAAGGCTGGAGGCAGGCAAAGATATGGGAGGCAGGATCCTGACGGGAATTCTGGTGAAGGCTCTGGCGGTGAGTGAGTATAATGCCTGCATGGGGAAAATTGCGGCTGCGCCCACGGCGGGTTCCTGCGGTATCCTGCCTGCCGTCCTGGTTACCGTCACGGAGGAGAAAGGGCTTGTGGAGGCAGACGCCGTCATGAGTCTTTTTACTGCCGGAGCCATCGGGATGGTAATCGCAAAGCGTGCATATATTTCTGGCGCCCAGGGAGGCTGCCAGGCGGAATGCGGCAGTGCTTCGGCCATGGCCGCCGCGGCGCTTGTGGAGCTGCTTGGAGGTACGCCCTCCATGTCGGCGGATGCCGCCGCAATCGCACTGAAAAGTGTGTTGGGCCTGGCCTGTGACCCTGTGGCAGGGCTGGTGGAAGTGCCCTGCATCAAGCGTAACGCCATGGGTGCCTCCAACGCGCTGGTGGCCGCCGAAATGTCCCTGGCAGGGATAGAGAGTGCCATTCCCGCCGATGATGTGATCGAAGCCATGAAAACCATCGGCGACCTCATGCCCACCTGTATCAAGGAAACTTCAAAAGGCGGACTCGCAGAAACACCCACCGGAAAAAGCCTGACCGAAAGAATCTATGGGAAAAAATAAGCGGCTTTATTTTTATTTGAAAATAGGCATAGACTTATGTATGGGAATGCTTTATAATGAAATTAGATTGTTTAGTCAATCTAATTTTTGCTCGTGAATAATATTGGGCCAGCAAAATTTTAGATTTTTAATTTTAAGAGTTGTATTGCAGCTTTGTCACTTTCAAATCCGTCCAATTTACTTATACAAATTACTTGAAATCTGTACAGTTACAATCCGGGTATAAATTTCATGCTGCAGGCGAAAATACAAATTTGATTGGGTCAGAATTTTAAAATTATGATTCGGGGGTATAAACTGTGAAGTGGGTAATGAACCAAAATAAAAACAATGAGCTTCATAAGCCTTTGTTGAACGGAAATACATTGTTTGAGGTAAAAAGCTTTCACGAAAGCTTTCAGGAGTATGAACCGACGCCGCTTGTAAGGTTGAAGAAAATGGCGGGATATCTGGGACTATCGGAAATTTTCCTGAAAGACGAATCCTTCCGCTTTGGCTTGAATTCCTTTAAAGTACTAGGAGCATCCTATGCCATTGGAAAGCATCTGGCCCAAAAGCTGGGGAAGGATATTGCCGAAACACCCCTCCATGTTTTGAAATCCCAGGAGGTGAAGGAAGCTCTCGGAGAGCTTACCCTGGCGGCGACGACCGACGGAAACCACGGAAGGGGAGTGGCGTGGATGGCAAAGCAGCTGGGCTGCAACGCCATCATCTACATGCCCAAAGGCAGTACCCAGAACCGTGTCAATAATATCACCCAGCTGGGGGCCAAAGTGAGCGTAACCGACTGGAATTATGACGATACCGTACGCTTTGTGGCGGAAGAGGCCCTGAAGAACCGCTGGGAAGTAATTCAGGACACTGCATGGGAAGGATATGTGGATGTCCCCACCTGGATTATGCAGGGTTATTCAACCATGGCCCAGGAGGTCATCGTACAGCTTCAGGGTATGAGGCCCACCCATGTGTTCCTGCAGGCGGGAGTGGGAGCCTTTGCATCGGTCATCGCAAGTTTCCTTGTGACCATCTTTGAGAAGAATCCTCCGAAAATTGTCATTGTGGAGCCGGAAAAGGCAGACTGCTTCTATAAATCTGCAATTGCCGGTGAAAGCACCGCGGTAACGGGAGAATTGAATACCATTATGGCGGGACTTGCCTGTGGAGAACCCAATCCTGTGGCCTGGGACATTTTAAGGCACATCACCGACGGCTATGTTTCCGCACCGGACTGGATGGCCGCAAGAGGCATGAGGCTGCTGGGAAATCCGCTGAAAGGCGATACCCGGGTTATTTCAGGAGAATCGGGAGCCATCACCACGGGATTTTTATCGGTCGTGGCCGCCAGTGACAAATATAAGGAACTGAAGGAAGCGCTGGGACTGGATGAAAGCTCCAGAGTTCTGCTTTTCAGTACCGAAGGAAATACCGATACGGAAATATACAGGCGCATCGTGTGGGATGGGGACTACCAGAGCTTGTTATAGGGGACGGTCCTCAACTTTCCCGCATTTTTCTGTTTATAACCGTTTTTCCCTTTTTAAAAGCCATAGCTTTGGAAAGGGAGAAACGAAGTGAAAGAACGTCCCCTTTTATAGGGGACAATCCTCAACTTTTTCCGTCCCGTTTTTTTGAACTTTATTAGGGTATAATTAGATCATAAGATCGGCAGGGACACTTGAATTGTTCAGGGACACTTCTCAGCTTTTTAAAATCATGGTAAAGTTGAGGAGTGTCCCTGGATGCAAGTTGAGAAGTGTCCCCCTATGCAAACAAATTCCGTGGAGGGTGCCGCAATGAAAAGCATTCGGGTAGAAGATGCAGTAGGCATGGTATTGGCCCATGATTTAACCAAAATTGTTCCCGGGGAATTCAAGGGAGCTCCCTTTAAAAAGGGATACGTGATCAGGCAGGAAGATATCGAGGTCCTGAAGGACATGGGGAAATACCATGTTTTTGTGGTTACGATGGATCTGGAGGATCTCCACGAAGAGGAGGGGGCCAAAAGGATTGCAGAGGCTGCGTGCTCCGGAAATTTGCTGCTGGCTCCTCCTTCGGAAGGAAAGGTCAACATAAGGGCGAAGGAAAGAGGACTTTTAAGGATAGACAGAAAGGCCCTGGAAAAGATCAATGAGCTGGGAAAGCTGGTGCTGGTGACCCTCCATGACAATACCCTGGTGGAAAAGGACAGAATTGTAGCAGCTTCGAAAATCATACCGCTGACCATCGAAAAGGAACTGGTGGAAAAAGCGGAACAGATATGCCGGGAAAATCCCCACATCATCGATGTAAAGCCCATACACCCTTTGAAAGCAGGTATCGTGGTTACAGGATCGGAAGTCTATTACGGCAGAATCAAGGACAAATTCGGAGAGGTTCTCACGGCAAAGCTTTTGCAATATGGCGGACAACCCATGGACGTCCGGTATACTCCCGACGATGCGGACTTTATACAGGGAATCATCCGGGACTTCATACAGGAGGGAGCGGACATGGTGCTGATCTCAGGCGGCATGGCGGTGGATGCGGATGACGTAACACCCAGGGCCATCAGCGGTATGGCAACGGAAATCGTCAGCTACGGTGCTCCGCTGTTGCCGGGGGCCATGTGCATGGCGGCATACCATGACCGGATCCCCCTTATGGGAATACCTGCCTGTGCCATGTTCAGCAAGACGACGGTGCTGGATGTGCTCCTGCCAAGGCTTCTGGCCGGTGAGAGGCTGCAAAAAAGTGACTTTTCGGCTTTTGCCCATGGAGGGCTGTGCCTGCACTGTGAAGAATGCCGGTATCCCGTATGTCCCTTCGGGAAATAAGGAGGGGAGGAGGCCAGGCCCCCTCAAGCCACACTATTTTTTCCGCAAGGTAACCTTGCTGTCGCAGTATTCGCACCGGTATTCCCTGGTATGGGCATTGACAAGGTGGAAAGTGGTGTCGGTATCTTCCACCATGGTAACACACCGCGGATTGTTGCATTTGAATATGCCTGCAACTTCCTCCGGCAGGGTGAGCTTGATTTTGTCGGTTTTGATTCCGGCCTCGATGACATTGATGGTAACATTGGGGTCGATAAGGCCGAGAATTTTAAGGTCCAGGTCACTCAGGGCGATTTCGTCGATCTTGATGATATCCTTTTTCCCAAATTTTTTTGAAGGTACATTTTTTAGCAGTGCTACTGCAAAATCCCTCTTGTTCAGCTTCAATTCCTTGAGGATCCTATCTCCAAGGCCGGCTTCGATATGGTCCACAACCAGGCCTTTTTCAATCTGTTTTACACTAAGCATACTGCGTAACCTCCATTATGTTATCTCTCCGGTCCTTACCCAGCAGTTTCATGATGAGGGCCATACGGACGAACATGCCGTACCTGGCCTGCTGGAAATATGCCGATCTGGGATCTTCGTCAACCTCCTTGTGTATTTCATCCACCCTGGGAAGGGGATGAAGCACCGTCAAATCGGCTTTGCCCAGGGACATTTTCTGCGCATCCAGAATGTAATAACCCTTTAGCCTCAAATACTCTTCCTCATTTAAAAATCTTTCCTTTTGGATTCTTGTCATATACAATATGTCCATCAGAGGCATTACGCTTTCAAGATCACTGGTAATTTCATACTGGCCCTCATGGAGGCATTCCAGCACATACTCAGGAATCTGAAGCTCTTCCGGCGATATGAAGATAAACTTGACTCCTTCGTAGCGTGACAGGGCCTTGACGAGGGAGTGGACCGTCCTGCCGAATTTGAGATCCCCGCACAGGCCGATGGTATGGCTTCCCAGACCTCCTTTCATGGCTTTGATGGTGAGAAGGTCCGTCAACGTCTGGGTGGGATGGAGATGGCCACCGTCACCCGCGTTGATGACGGGAATGCCGGAATGTTTTGAGGCAAGGTAGGGAGCGCCTTCCTTTGGATGCCGCATGACGGCAATGTCCGCATAGCAGGAAATTGTCTTTATGGTATCTGCGATGGATTCGCCTTTCTTGGAAGATGTGGATTCGGGATCGGAAAAACCCATGACGCTGCCCCCCAGCCTTTTCATGGCGGCTTCAAAGCTGAACCTGGTTCTGGTAGAGGGTTCGTAAAACATGGTGGCAAGGAGATTTCCCCTGCAGCAGTGGGCGTATTCCTGGGGATTTTCTATGATATTGAGTGCCAGATTGATAATTTCTTCCGTTTCCTCAACTGTTAAGTCTGTTGGGCTGATAAGGTGTCTGCCTTTAAGCATGTGAGCCTCCTCCGTATTAAAAAACACCTGACTGCAAGCAGAAAGGCGCTGATAAAACGGATGCACACAAACGACACCCATAATTATGACAATAAATCAATTTCAACCTTTCCGGTCTCACAGGACAGGATTAAAGATTATATTTTAAACATCGTATGCTAAATTCGACTTTATGTCAATATGTTTTGAAAATAAAAGCGGAGCAGTTTCCCCCAGCATAAAACGATAGAAATTTTACATAAAAGCATGACTTCATTGTTGACAAAAGGGCAGGATAAACTTATAATTAAATTGACTAATCAATCAAATTTACAACGTTGTGAATTTCGCATGCACTTGATAATAGTAACGCTGGATCTTTTCATTCCCTAACCGGAGTATTTAATGAAGCAGGAAGGGTGATAAACTCGTCGTGTGGCTTGGCAATTGTTCGGGATTGTACTAACGATAGTCTGATTTTGAAATAATATGCTTGTATCCGGTAAGGCGGTCATTATGGTTTAAGGAATCACAATAAATAATAATATAAAAAGGAGTTTATCAGGTATGGAAGACATAAAAGCTTTGATCCAAAAACTGCAAAAGCTCAACGCTAAAGACATGTATAATAATGATTTTTTATTGACATGGGAAAAGTCGGATGATGAACTGGGCGCTGTATTTGCAGTGGCAGACACTCTCCGGAAGATGAGGGAAAACAACATCTCCTCACGCATATTCGACAGCGGATTGGCCATTTCCAATTTCCGCGACAATTCCACAAGAACAAGATTCAGTTTTGCCAGCGCTTGTAACCTGCTGGGCCTGGAAGTTCAGGACCTGGACGAGGGAAAATCCCAGATTGCCCACGGTGAGACCGTAAGGGAAACGGCAAACATGATTTCCTTTATGGCGGATGTCATCGGTATCCGTGACGACATGTATATCGGCAAGGGAAACACTTACATGCGTGAAGTGTCCGAAGCGGTTCAGTCAGGCTATGATGACGGCGTTCTCGAGCAGAGGCCCACGCTGGTCAACCTGCAGTGCGACATCGACCATCCTACCCAGAGCATGGCGGATATGCTTCATTTGATCAACCATTTCGGCGGAGTGGAAAACCTCAAAGGAAAGAAAATTGCAATGACCTGGGCATACTCACCTTCTTATGGAAAACCTCTTTCCGTACCCCAGGGAATCATCGGCCTGATGACAAGAATGGGAATGGAAGTGAGCCTTGCGCATCCTGAGGGATATGACCTTCTGACCGATGTGGAAAAGGTGGCGGCTGAAAATGCGGCAAAGAGCGGTGGCAAATTTGTCAAGACAAATTCCATGAAAGAAGCTTTTGAAAATGCAGACATCGTATATCCCAAGAGCTGGGCTCCTTACGCCGCCATGGAAAAGAGAACCAACCTCTACGGAGAAGGAAAATTTGATGAGATAAAAGCCCTTGAAAAAGAGCTTCTTGCACAGAATGCAAATCACAAGGATTGGGAATGCACGGAAGAAATGATGAAGCTCACGAAAGACGGCAAAGCATTATACATGCACTGCCTGCCCGCGGATATCACCGGGGTAAGCTGCAAGGAAGGCGAAGTGGCAGCGACCGTGTTTGACCGTTACCGTACGCCTCTTTACAAAGAAGCAGGCTACAAGCCGTATATCATTGCGGCCATGATTTTCCTCAGCAAGGTTAAAGACCCGGCAGGAACCTTAAATGCTTTGCTCCAGAAGGGTACGCAGAGGTTCTTGGGTTAAGGACGGACATACTATCGGTGCAGCATAGACAAAGATACCGATGACATAGACAATTTTTGAGTATGAGATGTTTGGCGATGCTAATTGGTTTGTTTCATTTTAGGCAGTGCAGCTTTGACTCCGTGGTGGATGTTCACCATGGGGTAAATTGAAGTAAATTGGCAGGGAAGGCTTTAGTGAATTTTAGGTATCTTCCAGAAATGCCTCTTTTATGGATTCATGCCATATTCAGAGTTTGACATACGGCTGGAGGTGCCCTAAAATAAGGATTTAAATGCTAAAACCCATTTAGCATTTATTGAGCAAATCATCTTAATCTGTGAGGAGGAAATTGTTTATGTCAGAGGGAAAGGTCAATAAAATTGACAAAGTAAACGAAATGCTGCCTGCGGGCCAGCTGTTTACTCTCGGACTGCAGCACGTCCTGGCCATGTATGCGGGTGCGGTTACAGTTCCCTTGATCGTAGGTGCGGCAGCGGGGTTAACTCCCCAACAGCTGGCGATTCTTGTCGCCGCAGACCTGTTTACCTGCGGTATAGCTACTTTGTTGCAGGCCATCGGCTTGTGGAATTTTGCCGGTGTAAGGCTGCCAGCCATCCTGGGATGTACCTTTGCTGCCGTAGGGCCGCTGGTAATCATTGCTAAGAACTCAGGTATGCCTACGGCCTATGGAGCCATCATCGTAGCAGCCATACTGGTAGTGCTGGTAGCCCCGTTGTACGGAAAGATATTGAGGTTTTTCCCCAGCGTTGTAACAGGAACCGTAGTAACCATCATCGGACTATCCCTTATACCTGTCGGTATCAAGAGTGCTGCCGGAGGTGTGGGCGCAAAAGATTTCGGCAGTATCCAGAACCTTGTGCTTGCCGGATTTGTAATGCTTGTGATCATACTGTGCAATAAATTTTTTAAAGGCTTTTTGCAGGCGATTTCAGTTCTGATCGGAATCATCGCCGGTACGATCGTCGCTGCATTCATGGGTAAGGTTAATCCTGCAATCGTCGCCGACGCCAACTGGTTCAGCCTTGTAAAGCCCTTTGCATTCGGAGTGCCCAAGTTTGAACTCGGTTCAATCTTCATGATGTCCTTCGTTATGCTCATCGTCATGATCGAATCGACGGGTACTTTCCTTGGAATCGGCAAGGTGTGCGACAAAGAACTTACAGAAAAGGATATTGTTAAAGGTCTTAGAGCGGAAGGTATTGCCTCTATTTTGGGCGGTATTTTCAATTCCTTCCCTTATACAACCTTCAATCAGAACCTTGGTTTGCTTGCACTCAGTAAAGTTACCAGCCGTTTTGTAGTTATTGCTTCCGGTATCATTCTGGTATGTCTTGGACTTATACCTAAATTTGCAGCACTGGCCACCATCATACCCAATGCCGTTATCGGCGGAGCTACCACCATCATGTTTGCCATGGTTGGCGTAGCAGGCTTTAAAATGCTGTCAGGTGTAGATTTTAACAAGAATTCAAACATGATCGTTGTTGCATGTGCCATCGGCCTGGGCCTGGGAGTTGCTGTCGTTCCCGATCTGTTTGCCCAGACCCCGGACATATTCAAATCCATTTTCGGAAGTGGTATTGTTACAGGTTCATTGGTTGCCGTTTTCCTCAACGCACTCTTGAACCACGGTGAAAAAAGTGAATTTAAAGCTGCCGAAAAGCATGAAGGCGGCATGATAATTTAAGTTAGCGGTAAGAATAGTTTTGCGTGGATGGGATGAGTGGTTTGCCCAAGTTGCAGCCAGATGGATGCGGATTTTGCTGCAAACCACTCATCTGTCATATAAATGCTTTTTAAAATCTGAATTCGAATATACGGTAGGTTTTGAACCTTTGATATAAAAGTGGTAAAATGAGTTAAAACGATTGTTTTTTTAGCGGTGGTTTGCGCCGTTAAAAGAATGGGATAAAGGAAAGAGGGTTCTATGAGTAATGAAATAAGCAAGAGAATTCTGGATGCCACGCTGGAGATTATTGCGAAGGAAAAAATAAGCGGAACCAGGATGCACTTAATTGCAAAGGAAGCCGGGATGGGTCAGTCCAATTTGCACTATTACTATCCCACAAAGAACGACCTCCTGATTGCGCTGCTGGACGATTTGCAACAGAAATTCAGTGAAAAGCGCACCCAGTCCGTGGACCTGGAAAAAAAGAGTTTTGAGGAAAATCTTGAAGGCTTGTTTAACGAAAGAAAAGATGTGATTCTGAACAACAAAAAAATAGACTATGTCCAGTTTGACTATTGGGTGCAGGGTACCGTGGATCCTGAAATAAGGGCCAAATTCCAGAAGTCCTTTGACATCTGGAGAAAGAGCATTGCCGATGTCCTGAAAATGCACCCTGATTCCGACAGCGGAAAAAATGTCGAAATGCTTTCCATTCTTGCAGTGTCCATTATGATGGGAGCTACCATGCAGTACCTGATTGACGAAGGCAAGTTTGATCTGGACGAATACTTCCAAACCGCAGAAAAAATGCTTCTGGATTACCTCAAAAAATAATTCGAAAAATCTTGTGTTTGCTTGTGTCCCATCGCATGGCAACACGGGTTTATATCCTTATGGTAAAATTTATATTTTATATAAAAGTTTGTAAATTTTGTTGCTTTTAAAATAAGCAGACAAATAAAAATAATGTGAAAAGTTATCGGGAGGTCAAAAAATATGGGTTCGCATAAGAAGGTTGTGATTGCGCTGGGAGGAAATGCCCTTCAGGAGGCAAATACCCCTGCAACGGCAGAAGCGCAGCTTGAGGTCATTAAAAAAACGGCGGAAGTAATTTCCGACATAAAATGTATGTTCGGCTATGAACTGGCCATCGCACACGGAAACGGGCCTCAGGTGGGAAGGATTCTGCTGGCCTCGGAAACCGCTTCCGCAGTAACTCCTGCAATGCCTTTTGATGTATGCGCCGCAATGAGCCAGGGGTATATCGGCTATCATATACAGCAGGGACTCAGCCATGCCCTTGCAAACAGAAACAGAAAACTGCCGGTTGTATCTCTCATAACACAGGTTGTGGTGGACAAGGATGACCCGGCCTTTAAGAACCCTACGAAACCCATCGGTCCCTTTTACTCCGAAGCCGAGGCCAAAGTGCTGGCAGAGGAAAAAGGCTACGTGATGAAGGAAGATGCAGGAAGAGGCTGGAGGAGAGTTGTTGCCTCACCCATGCCGAAAAGAATTGTTGAAATCCATTCAGTAAAGGAACTGTGGGATTCCACCATTGTGGTAACCGTCGGCGGAGGCGGAATACCCGTCATTGAATCGGAAGACGGAACCCTGGAGGGCGTGGCCGCCGTCATCGACAAAGACCTGGCGGCAGAGAAGCTGGCGGAGGAAGTGGGAGCCGACATTCTCATGATTCTTACGGAAGTTGAGAAAGTATCCATAAACTTCAGAAAGCCCGACCAGAAGGATATTGACCGCATGACCCTTGCGGAATGCGAGCAGTATGTGGCAGAAGGCCATTTCGCACCGGGCAGCATGCTTCCCAAGATACAGGCGGCCATGATGTTTGCCAAATCGGCTCCCGGAAGGAAGGCCATTATCACTTCCCTGAGCAAGGCGGTGGAGGCTTTGAAGGGTGAAACGGGAACGGAAATCACGTTGTAAACGAAAATCAAATAGGGGACGGTCCTCAACTTCTGCACAATTTGTTTTACCGGATGTGCCGGAGTGGACTTCCGGAGGTTGAAGAACTGTTCCTGCAAAACAGGGGACAGTCCTCAACTTCTGTGTGAAAAGTTGAAAAAGTTGAGAACTGTCCCCATATAAAGAAAGGAAGTGAATGGTATGAGCAAGGTAAAAAAGCTGAAATGTGTCAAATGCGGAAGGGAATATGCGGAAGATGAAATATTGTATACCTGCGTAGACTGCGGTATTGATGGAATACTGGATGTAATGCTGGACTACGATCAGATAAAAAAGGAAATGACCCGGGAATATTTCAAAAAGAACAGCAACTATTCCTTATGGCGTTATCTCCCTGCCATTCCCATTGAAGACACGAAGGGAATTCAGCCCCTTCATGTGGGATGGACACCTCTTTATGAGGTAAGCAAGCTTTCAAAGGAAACGGGATTAAAGAGTTTTTATCTGAAGGATGATTCACGGAATCCCACGGCTTCTCTGAAAGACCGGGCCAGTGCGGTGGGTGTGGCCAAGGCCGTTGAATTGAACCGTCCCGTGGTATGTGCCGCCTCTACAGGGAATGCGGCCTCTTCTCTTTCGGGGTTTGCAGCCAGTGCCGGAATCAAGACCTATATCTTTGTTCCCGAAACTGCGCCTGAAGCCAAGGTTACGCAGCTTCTCATCTATGGCTCCAATGTATTCCTTGTGAAAGGTACTTATGATGTGGCCGTGGAGCTGTGTTTCCAGGCAGCGGAAGAATTCGGCTGGTACAACAGGAGCTGTGCCATAAACCCATACCTGGTGGAAGGCAAGAAAACGGTGGCTTATGAAATTTGCGAGCAGCTTGGCTGGAAGGCTCCCGATATTGCGGTGGTGGCGGTAGGTGACGGCTGTTCCATCGGAGGCGTGTGGAAGGGCTTCCTGGAATGCTACAAGCTTGGACTTATCGACAAGCTTCCGAGAATTGTGGGCGTACAGGCTGCCAATTCCAATCCGGTAACCCGGGCCTTTGAAAACAAGACCTACCAGTTTGAATACAGAAGGCCTCAAACCATCGCAGACAGTATATCGGTGGGAATTCCCAGGAACGGGATCAAAGCCTTGAATGCGGTCAATGAGTCCAGGGGCTTCATGGTTGACGTAACCGATGAAGAAATTTTGTCGGCGATGAAGGTACTGGCCCAGAGAACCGGAGTATTCGGAGAGCCGGCAGGGGTCACCAGCTTTGCAGGGATTATGAAAATGCAGGAACTCGGTATGCTGAACGGCAGTGAAAGCGTAGTGAGCATTGTCAGCGGAAGCGGCCTCAAGGACATAAAGAGCGCGGCCGCCGCCGCGGGAAAAGCTTCCGTCATTGAGCCGGATATCGGCGAAGTGAAGAGGATTGTAAACGGCTAACAATTACCATATATAAATAAAAAATCAGGAGGACTTTACTTATGAATTTCGAACAGATACTTCAGGCTGCAGAAGGCTATAAACCGCAGATGTCAAAATTTCTGAGGGATTTGATTGCAATCCCCAGTGAGAGCGCGGAGGAAAAAGACGTGGTTCTCAGAATCAAAGAGGAAATGGAAGACGTGGGCTTCGACAAAGTAGAAATCGATCCCATGGGCAACATCATGGGCTATATCGGCCATGGAAAACACCTGATCGCAATGGACGCCCACATCGACACCGTGGGCATAGGCAACATCAAAAACTGGGAATACGATCCCTACAAAGGGTTTGAGGATGACGAAATCATCCTGGGAAGGGGTACCAGCGACCAGACCGGCGGAATGGCATCCATGGTTTACGCAGGCAAGATCATAAAGGACCTGAAGCTGGAAGACGATTACACCCTTATGATCGTGGGCTCCGTTCAGGAAGAAGACTGTGACGGCCTGTGCTGGCAGTACATCATAAAGGAATTGAACATACGCCCCGAGTTTGTCGTAATCACCGAGCCTACCTCATGTAATATATACAGGGGACAGAGGGGAAGAATGGAAATCAGGGTGAGCACCCAGGGCGTGAGCTGCCATGGCTCCGCGCCGGAAAGAGGAGTGAATGCCATCTACAAAATGGCTCCCATTCTTCAAGAGCTCCAGGAGTTGAATGAAAGGCTCATCTCCCATCCATTCCTGGGCAAAGGAACGCTTGCGGTTTCCGAAATATTCTTCACTTCACCTTCCAGATGCGCCGTGGCCGACAGCTGTGCCATCTCCATCGACAGAAGGCTGACTGCCGGTGAAGACGGAGAGTATGCGCTCAACCAGATCAGGGAGCTCCCTTCGGTAAAAGCCGCAGGCGCAGAAGTTACGATGTACGGATACAGCAGACCGTCCTACAAGGGCCTGACCTATCCTACCGACTGCTATTTCCCCACCTGGTTTATCGAAGAGGAGCACCCGGTATGCGGAACCCTGCTGGAGACCTACAAAGGACTTTTCAAGGGAGATGCGCTTCTGGACAAATGGACCTTCTCTACCAACGGAGTTTCCATCATGGGAATGTTCGGCATCCCCTGCATAGGCTTCGGACCGGGTCATGAAGACCAGGCCCACGCGCCCAATGAAAAGACCTGGAAGAGCGAGCTGGTAAAGGCTGCTGCCATGTATGCGGCAATCCCCCTCATGTATGTAAAGAGTTATGTAGATAAAATGCCGGAAAAGACAGAAAACCTGGCAAAATAATAAAAGTGAAAAATTAAGACTTTGTGGCGGGCTGCTCCGGTGGTCCGCCCCAAAGCAAGCACCAAGTTGTAAATAGGCATTGTTTATTCCAAAAAGGCTTCAAAGCACCGACTGCAGTGGAGAACAGAAGATCATCGGCACGAAAGTGAGCGGTCCTTACTCTTGGGTCATTCCAGCTTGTTTCCCGTTACTTTACTGCCTTGAAGTATTCCTCATAGAGTGAAGCCTTTTTTCCATAAAAAATGCCTTTTACCAAGATACCAAAGTGGTATTAACCTTTATTCGAAAGGCAATATTGCAGTGGTGCATATGTTGTTTGCCGAATAAAGGCTAAATCCGGAGTAAAAATATATCTTCAGGAGGAAAAGAGTTATGCTGCTTATAGGAAATGGATTACTTATTACCCGTGATGAGAAAAACACAATCATTCAGGACGGGTGCGTAGCTGTAAAAGACAATTTGATAGTTGAAGTCGGAACAACCGGCGAATTGAAATCCAAATACAAGGATGCCCGGTTTGTTGACGCCGGCAAAAAACTGATTATGCCCGGACTTATCAATACCCACATGCACTTTTACAGTACCTTTGCAAGAGGATTGTTTTTAAAGGACGCTCCTCCCTCCAATTTCGGAGAAATACTGGAAAGACTGTGGTGGAGGCTGGATAAGGTTTTGACTCTTGAAGACGTGTACTACAGCGCCATGGTTCCCATTATCGACTGTATCAAAAACGGTGTGACCACGGTTTTCGACCACCATGCGAGTCCCAATTCCGCCGTGGGAAGCCTTTTCAAAATTGCCGAAGCGACGAAAAAGGCCGGACTCCGGTCCTGTCTGTGCTATGAAGTTTCCGACAGGGATGGCGAACAAATCGCCGAGGACGGAATTAAAGAAAATATTGATTTCATCAACTACTGCAACAGGGAAAAGGATCCCATGCTGAAGGCCATGTTCGGACTCCATGCATCCCTTACGCTGTCGGATAGGACCCTTGAAAAATGTGTCAGCCGGAACTCCGGTACGGGTGTGGGCTTTCATGTTCATACCGCGGAAGGCATTGAAGATCTCAACGATGCCAGGACAAAATACGGAATGGGCGTTGTGGAAAGGCTGAATGAAAGACAGATTTTGGGGGATAAGAGCATAGCAGTACACTGTATCCACATTTCGGAAGAGGAAATGGAGCTACTGAAAGCTACGGGAACCACGGTGGTGCACAATCCTGAATCCAACATGGGCAACGCCGTAGGCGTTTCACCGGTGTTGAAGATGTTTGAAAAGGGTGTTATGCTGGGACTGGGCACCGATGGCTATACCAGCGATATGTTTGAGTCCCTGAAGGCGGCAAACTGCCTCCATAAACATGCCAGCAAGCATCCCAGCGCCGCGTGGGTTGAACCTCCCCACATGCTTTTTGAAAACAATGCGGCCATTGCGGGCAAGTACTTTGAAAAGCCGTTGGGCAGACTGGTTGAAGGTGCCTTTGCCGACGTGGTGGTGCTGGATTACAATCCTCCCACCCGGTTGAGTCCGGAGAATTTAAACAGCCATTTGCTTTTCGGTGCAACGGGAAGAGCCGTGGATACCACCGTCATTAACGGGCAGGTTGTCATGGAAAATAGAAAACTTACCATACTGGACGAAGAAGAAATTTATGCCAAAAGCAGAGAGCTGGCAGACAAGGTCTGGGACCGTTTCTAGTTTGGAATAAACAATGCCATTTTAACATGGTACAATTAACTTAGGGGGCAGTCCATTACCCCAATGCAGAGAGGGAGAAAAGTATGAGTGACAGAATGAGGTTAATACCGTTTGATCAATTAATACAGTGGGCACTGACTGAAAATGTGAAAGAAAATTCAATTTTTGGAGTTTCCAGCAACAAATTTTTCAGAAAGTCCAATGAAAACAGCCTGGCACTTTTCGGAGGCACCCTTGAGAATCCTCTTGGACCTGCCGCCGGACCCAACACACAGCTGGCCCAGAATATTGTCGCCGCTTATGTGGCAGGAAGCCGGTTCTTTGAACTGAAAACGGTGCAAATCCTCGACGGGGAAGACCTGCCGGTTTCAAAGCCCTGCATCCTGGCAAAAGACGAATGCTACAATGTGGAATGGTCTACGGAGCTTGTTGTGCCCGATGCCTATAATGAGTATGTGAAGGCCTGGTTTGCACTGAACGTACTGGCAAAAGAGCTTTCCCTAGGGTCTTCGGAAGGCTTCATCTTCAATATGAGCGTGGGCTATGACCTGGAAGGAATAAAATCTCCTAAAATAAATGCTTTTATCGAGGGCTTGAAGGATGCCTCCCAGACACCCGTCTGGAAGGAATGCAGGGAATTCCTTTTGAATAACCTTGGATTGTTTAAAAATATCGACAAGGATTTTGTTGAGGGCATATCACCGAAGGTATGTAAATCCATTACCCTTTCCACCCTTCACGGATGTCCCCCGGCGGAAATTGAAAGGATTGCAAGGTACCTGCTGGAGGAAAAGCAGCTCCACACCTATGTAAAATGCAATCCTACGCTGCTGGGGTACGAATTTGCAAGAGGCATCCTGGATAAAATGGGCTATGACTATGTTGCCTTTGATGACCACCATTTCAAGAACGACCTGCAGTTTACCGACGCGGTTCCCATGATCAAAAGGCTGCAAGCCCTGGCAAAAGACCTGGGCCTGACCTTCGGGGTCAAGCTCACCAATACTTTCCCCGTAAAGATCAGAAATAATGAACTTCCCGGGGAAGAGATGTACATGTCGGGCAGGTCCCTGTATCCCCTCACCATTAACCTGGCCTACAAGCTGGCGAAGGAATTTGGCGGGGATATCCGGATATCTTATTCCGGCGGAGCTGATTTCTTCAACATCGACAAAATTTATGCTGCGGGCATAGGACCCATCACCCTCGCAACCACCATCCTTAAGCCCGGAGGATACCTGAGGCTTAAGCAGATGGCATACCTGCTGGAGAAAGCATACCATGGAGCCGACTTTACAGGGGTTGACCTGGAAAAGTTAAAGGTGCTTGCAGAAAGCGCCGTAACGGATGCAAACCATTTAAAGGAAAGGCGCGATGTGGAGAGCCGCAAGCTGGACAAAAATGTTCCGCTGATCGACTGCTTCATCGCTCCCTGTACCAATGGCTGCCCTATCGGGCAGGATATACCGGAATATATCCGGCTTGTGGGTGAAGGCAGGTATCTGGAGGCACTGGAGGTCATTGTGGCGAAAAACCCCCTGCCCTTTATCACCGGTACGTTATGCAACCACCGCTGTATGACCAAATGTACCAGACTTGATTACGATGAATCTGTAAATATACGCGGCGCAAAGCTTGTAGCGGCTCAGAATGCTTTTGCAGAGCTGATGGCCGGGTTGAAATCCCCTGCGATCAACAGCAGCTTCAAGGTGGCGGTCATCGGAGGCGGGCCTGCGGGATTGGCTGCGGCATACTTCCTGGGCCAAAACGGAGTGGATGTGACGGTATTTGAAAAGAGGGACGAAATCGGAGGCGTGATGCAGCAGGTGGCTCCCGGCTTCAGGATATCCAAGGAAGCCATCAATAACGACATGGAGCTCATACGCAAAATGGGAGTGAAATTCCGCCTTGGGGTGGATGGAAACTTCTCGGTGGAGGCTTTAAAAAAAGAAGGCTTCAAATACATCTTTGTAGCCATCGGAGCGTGGAAACCCGGCATTTTGAAGCTGGATTCCAGTGATAAGGAAATCCTCAACGTCCTCCACTTCCTTGAGGTCTATAATAAGGCGCAGGACACACTGGACATAGGAAAGAACGTGGCGGTGATCGGAGCCGGAAATTCCGCCATGGATGCGGCAAGGTCGGCAAAACGGGTGGCCGGAGTTGAAAATGTCTATGTGGTCTATCGAAGAACCAGAAAATATATGCCCGCCGACAAGGAAGAGCTTTTGCTGGCCCTGGAAGACGGAGTGGAGTTCAAGGAACTCCTGGCGCCTGTATCCTTTACCGGCGGAGTGTTAAGGTGCCAGAAGATGGAACTGGGGGCCCCCGATGCTTCCGGAAGAAGAAGTCCTGTTGCCGTAGCCGGTGAATTCGTTGATCTCAGAGTGGATACCGTCATTGCGGCAGTAGGTGAACAGGTTGAAACGGAGCTTTTGGCGAGGAATGGCATTGAGGCGGATGCAAAAGGCAGAGTCAAAGTGAACAGGGAAACAGGCGAAACAACCGCTGCCGGCGTGTATATCGGCGGAGACGCCTTGCGCGGACCTGCCACCATTGTAGAAGGCATCGCCGACGGTACAAAATTTGCCGAAATTATCCTTGCGAAAGAAAAGGAACAGACTTTGGACCTGGAACAGGCTGTGGAGTTCAACACACAAAAACAGCTGGAGGAGATAGGCAATAAAAAAGGAGTGCTCCAGAACGCCTCCAGTCCGGCACAGGAGAACGAACGCTGCCTTGAATGCAATAAGGTTTGCAACATCTGTGTGGAGGTTTGTCCCAACCGGGCCAACGTTGCCGTGAGGGTGGATGCAGAGAATGTGCAGTGCAAAAACCAGGTGGTGCACATCGACGGAATGTGCAACGAATGTGGCAACTGTGAAGCCTTCTGTCCTTATGACAGCGCTCCTTACAAGGATAAATTCACCCTTTACTGGAACAGGGAAGACTTCGAAGACAGCAGGAATGCAGGATTTGTTGCGGTGGAGGGAGCAGAAGGAAGATTTGCCGTAAGGTTGGGAGATCAAGTGACAGAGGTAAGCTTTGACGAGGCAGGAAGGTGCAGCGGAGACATTCCCGAGGAAATAGCCGCCCTGATCCTGGCCACACGCAAGGAATATGGATACCTGTTCGTGTAACAGCCATGGTGTTATGTCAAACAGTCCTTTTCGAAATGAGAGGGACTGTTTTTATGCCCTATTATTACTTTAATTGACATTTATCCCTGTTAATAATATAATGGAACGCATAGTACAACGCTATTTAAGGGAGTTGTATTATGTTAACAAATTAGCGCGCTGCGGTTTCTACTATTTATCTGTCGGAAATCCACTGAACTGATTATTAATAGGGAGCCTCTGCCTTTTTGGATACCCGTTGACTTTCAAACTTAAAAAGTGTTGCCTTTGCTATCCTTCCGGTTAGGGATTGATTTTTGTACAAGGGTGTAATTAAAACATTTCCAAATTCCGGTTGATGATTTTATTTTTATAAAATACAGGAGGAATCACATATGCCCAGGAAAAAAGGTGTAAGTTTGTCCCTTAAGTTTTTGATCCCCGTTGTACTGTTTCTCATCATCGGCATGGCTTCAATGGGTGCCATCGTTCATTTCCAGACGTTGAAAGTTATGGCCGGCGGTGCGCAGGCTTCCGCCCATGGGGTTCAATCCCTGTCGCTGCTGGGGAGGGTATTCGTAGAAGCATCGCTTTTGGCACTGGCAGTACTGCTGGTCAGCGTACTTGTCCTATGGTTTGTCATTCATAAAACCATTTTGTCTCAAATCGCGCTAATTATCAAGTTGATTGACAGGACGGCGGACTTTAACCTGGTATTTGACAAGAGTGTGAGCCATTTGCTCAACCGGAAGGACGAGCTGGGGGACGTGACCAGGTCCACCATAAAAATGAGGAATGCGCTAAGGGATATCATAGGGAATATCAGAAAAGAGACGGAAAGCGTGCTGGTGAGCTCACAAAGCCTGGCTGCGGCGACAAACCAATCCTCAGCTTCCGCCGAGGAGGTTGCAAGGACAGTTGAGGAACTGGCGAGCGGAGCTTCCCATCAGGCCAAGGAAGCACAAAGCGGTTCAGAGAAGCTGAAGTCCTTATCAGAGGAAATCGAAAGGATTGCAGCCAGGTCCAAAGCCATTGAAGAGGGGGCCCATCAGATTGAAGAACTGAACAGGATGGGAAAAACGGCACTGGACCAGCTAAAAGAAAAATTTGCCGACAACACGCAAATCACGACTGAAATCAGCAGGCAGGTGGACAGTCTTTCCAATGATTCGGGGACGGTAAGCTCCATTGTTGAAACCATACAAAATATCGCTTCACAAACGAACCTTCTGGCTTTGAATGCGGCCATTGAGGCGGCAAGGGCGGGGGAATCGGGGAAGGGCTTTGCCGTTGTGGCGGAGGAAATAAGAAAGCTGGCGGAACAAACCTCTGCTTCAACGAAGGAAATAAATACCATTGTTGCAAACATCCAGTCCCAGATCGAAGAGACAAAGCTCAGGTCCAACCTGACGGTCGGTATCGTAGACAAGGCCAATGAAGGGATTGGGGAAACGGAAAAGGCCTTTCAAATCATGTCTGAAGCCATCGGTATGGCCATACGGGATACCGGCGTGCTGAACAGCAGTATCAACACCATGAACGAAAATAAAAACGGTGTGGTTTCTTCCAACCAGGAGATCCTTGCCATATCCCAGGAGGCCGCGGCTTCTACGGAAGAGGTGGCCGCATCCATAGAGCAGCAGGCTTCCACCACCGAGAATATTGCCGGTACCGCGGAGGAACTGCGGATAATTTCCGAAAGGCTGTCCAAATCGGTGGAAGGCTTCCAGCTTCATTAGTCCAACAGAGTTCCTTATAACGGGGCAACGGAAAATTGTTTACTCTTTTCAAATTCACATTTATAAATACAAAAACTTGATTGATTAATCAATCAAGTTTTTGTATAATTAGAGTAGAAGGATTCAGTGCGTGAAATTATTCATGAAATAAACTGATTTTAAAGTAGACTGGAAATAGCCCGGGGGATTACTTATAATAGAAAGAAGAGGAACGGTTGACCAGGGATGCAGATACCCTGAGCAAAGCAATGGGTGGACAAACAGCGGAATTCCCGGTAGAATTTATAAAAAAGCGGAGGAATGGTATGTATAAAATCGTTAGAAAAGAAAGTTTGAACCCTTTTGTAAAATTGCTGGAAATAGACGCCCCATATATTGCGAGGAAAGCTGAACCGGGGCAGTTTATCATATTGAGGGTGGATGAAGACGGAGAGCGGATCCCTCTGACCATTGCGGACTATGACAGGGATAAGGGTACCGTGACCATTATATTTCAGGAAGTGGGGAAAACCACAAAGGTGCTGGGCACTCTCGAAGAGGGAGACAGCCTGTTGGATTTTGCGGGACCTCTGGGTGTGGCTTCCCATCTTGACGGAGTAAAAAAAGCTGCGGTAATCGGTGGGGGGCTTGGCTCTGCCATTGCCTACCCCCAGGCAAAAAAACTTCATGGCCTGGGAGCCGAGGTGCATGTCATCACAGGCTTCAGGAACAAGGACCTTGTGATATTGGAAAAGGAAATGGAAGCCGTGAGCAGCAGGCTGGTTGTGGCCACCGATGACGGTTCCAACGGCACCAAAGGGTTTGTAACGGATATATTGAAGGGATTGATTGAGGAAGGAAACCAATATGACCTGGTCATTGCCATAGGGCCTCTCATCATGATGAAGATGGTCAGCAAGCTCACAAAGGAATATGGGATCAAAACCATCGTGAGCATGAACCCGGTGATGATTGACGGTACGGGAATGTGCGGGGGCTGCCGCCTTACCGTGGGCGGGAAAATAAAATTTGCCTGTGTGGACGGCCCCGACTTTGACGGGCATGAGGTGGATTTTGACGAGGCCATGCGAAGACAGGCCATGTACAAGGGTGAAGAAAAACGGTCGGTGGATGAACACCTCTGCAGGATGAATGCGGTGGAAAATTGACGGAGGGCGAAGGGCCTGACGGATAACATGGAAAGGGGACAGAAGGATATGCCGAACATGTCTTTAAATAAAGTAAAAATGCCGGAACAGAATCCGGAGGTAAGAAATAAAAACTTTCTTGAAGTGGCATTGGGCTATACGGAGGATATGGCAAAGGAGGAAGCCCAGCGGTGCCTTAACTGCAAGAATGCGCCCTGTGTGATGGGATGTCCGGTAAATGTAAAAATTCCGGAATTTGTAAAGCTTGTTGCCGAAGGTAAATTTGAAGAGGCGTATGACAAGGTCCGGGAGACCAACAGTCTTCCTGCCATTTGCGGCAGGGTCTGTCCCCAGGAGAGCCAGTGTGAGAATCTGTGCGTGAGGGGTAAAAAAGGTGAACCGGTGGGAATCGGAAGGCTTGAAAGGTTTGTGGCCGACTGGTATATGGCGAACAGGAGTCCAAAGGTGGAAAAGAAGGACAGCCTGAATAGAAAAATAGCGGTTATCGGTTCCGGGCCTGCCAGTCTGAGCTGTGCGGGAGACCTGGCAAAGCTGGGCTATGCGGTCACTATTTTTGAGGCCTTCCATACTCCCGGTGGTGTGCTGATGTATGGGATACCTGAATTCAGGCTTCCCAAAGCCATGGTCCAGAAGGAAATCGATTCCGTAAGGCAGCTGGGTGTTGAGATAAAAACCAACATGGTCATCGGGAAGGTGCTGTCCCTTGACGAACTGACCGGTGAAGGGTATGAAGCCATATTCATCGGAAGCGGTGCAGGACTGCCCAGTTTTATGAATATTCCCGGGGAAAACCTCAACGGGGTGTACTCTGCCAATGAATTTTTAACGAGAATCAACCTGATGAAGGCATACCTGTTCCCCAAGTGTGATACGCCTGTAAAGGTAGGGAAAGCAGTGGCTGTGGTCGGCGGAGGCAATGTGGCCATGGATGCGGCCAGAAGTGCAAAAAGGCTCGGGGCCGAGAAGGTATACATTGTGTACAGAAGGTCCGAGAAGGAAATGCCCGCAAGATTGGAAGAGGTTCACCATGCAAAAGAGGAAGGAATCATTTTCAAGCTGCTGACAAATCCCACCCGGATTATAGGTACGGAGGACGGATGGGTGAAGGGCATGGAATGTGTGGAAATGGAGCTGGGGGAGGCCGACAGTTCGGGCAGGAGGAAAGCGGTGGTCAAAGCCGGGTCGGAACATGTTCTGGAGGTTGAAACGGTGATCATTGCCATCGGGCAAACTCCCAACCCCCTCATTGTTTCCACCACGTCGGGCCTGGACACCGAGAAATGGGGCGGAATCGTAGCGCAGGAAGAAACCGGCGCCACAAGCAAGGACGGAGTGTTTGCCGGAGGAGACGCCGTTACGGGTGCTGCCACGGTCATCCTCGCCATGGGCGCGGGAAAGAAGGCGGCCAAAGCCATTGACGAATACTTGAAGAACAAAGAATAGCACCACAAAGGTATTCTGCCTCTGGCTGCCCATCAGTCATTGGTTGCCATGATTTCAAGGGGCCCCTGGTCGGCGGCAATATTCTGGACATCAAATACCGAGATGGGGAACATGGGCAAACCGACATAATAGGGAGTTATCTCATATAATTGGAAGTATATCACCAGAGCTTTATCGGCAATGTAGAAATCCTGATCGGGTTTTATACCGTTAAAACCGTTCAAAAGGGGAATTTGACGCTGTTCTATCTGTCTCCTTATCATTGCCGAAAGCTCTTTTACATAATCGCTGCCCGGTTTAAACAGCTCTTTCAGCTGATAGAGCCTGCCTGAATTTACATCAAAGGTCAGGGATTTTATATAGGTCATGCCGTGGGCCGCATGGGGCGGATAGGCGTAATTGCCGATGTTGAGGCTGAGAATGCCTCGCTGGTTGTTTTTTATTTCATACCAGCCTGTAATTTGCGTCGAGGGATTGGTATAGTAACCCTGTTTTACGATAAGTCCATTGACGGTTGCCATGAGGGCGGCATTTATCCTTTGCTGTACATAGGGATTGGGAAGGCCTATCACGACGGGATAGAACAGGTCCATATTGGGGTACGGCATACGCTGTGTCAATATTTGCACGGGTGGGGGTACGGTATTCATCGATGGTTCTTCCTGGTTAAAAAAATCCTGGTATATAGTATTCCGGCAGCGGGGCGTTGGTTAACGCTTTTTCTGTAGAAGTTGAGGACTGTCCCCTCGGAATGTGATAAAATAGAGAAGATGACATTACTAAATATGAAGGTTTAATCCAATGAAACTTTCCAACCACGAAAAGACAGCACTCTTTGTTATACTTGAAGGAATCGCGGCTGCGGTAATACTGAACCTGTACAATCCTTTTACCCAGATATTTGCGAAAAGGCTTGGAGCCTCGGATTTACATATTGCCCTGATCAATTCCCTGCCGCAGCTGGTGGCCATCCTCGTACTGGTGCCCTGCAGCATTTTCATCGAAAGAATCCGGGATAAGAAAATGGCTACCTGTGTTTTGATTTTAATGAATGGGGCCTTTTATTCCCTGATTGCTTTTGTGCCGCTGCTGCCGGAATATCTGGTGCTGAACACCTACGTCCTGCTGATAGGGCTGATGAACTGGCCCGGCTCTTTGTATACCACCACCTGGCAGTCTTTCTTTTCATACACTTTTACCGGGAATGAAGCCAGCAAGATTTATTCGCTAAGGAGCAAATACAGTGCCTTCTTCGGACTCGTAGCGGCACTTTTTGCAGGATTGCTCATCTCCTGGGTTCCCTGGGGCAGAGAAAATAAAATAGCCGCATACCAGTTGATTTACGCCCTCTGTTTTTTGATTGCCCTCCTACAGGTATGGTTTCTGTCCAGGATCAAATCCGACAGGCAGGAACCGGTGGAAGGGAATGGAGAAAAGCTGAAGTTCAGCCTGGAGGCTTTTAAAGAGATATTGTCCCACAGGCCTTTCCTCATCTATACCTTCTGCGCGTTTATCTATCATGTGGCGTGGCAGACGGGCTGGCCCATCTTTTTTCTGTACAATGTGGACCATGTGAAGGCAAATGAATTTCAACTGGCTTTACTCAGCGTAACCAGCGGCCTGGCATCCTTTCTTTCTTTTTCCATGTGGAACAGGCTTGCGGAAAAGAAGGGAAACAGCCTTGTGATAACCCTGGGAGCTTTAGGGCTTGCGGCAAATCCCTTCATGTACATCCTGACCACAAACCTGTATGTGATCCTTGTGATCAACGCGGTCATCGGCTTTTCCCTTGCCGCGTTCAACCTGGCCCTTTTCTGCAATCTCATCGAGCTGCTTCCGGAAAATAAAAAGACCCTGTACATTTCATTTTTCAATACATTTTTATACATTTCAGGTTTTATTTCTCCTTTGATCGGAGTATGGATATACAGTCATGTAGGCATAATAAAAACCTTTGTCGCCATCGGCAGCTTCAGATTGTTTGCCGCCATACTGTTTATGGCAAGGTGGTTCAGGGGAAGAAATATATACACGTCAGATTCCGGTGACCTGCCTGCGTAAAATTTTCCGGCAGAGGGCAGGAGGAAGGAAAAAATCAATTTTTGAAGGGAGCTGCTGCTCATGAACAGGCCTGTGATAGGCATACCTGTAGGAGACCCTGCAGGGATCGGACCTGAGATCGTTGTAAAGGCATTAAAAAACAGGGAATTGTATGATTGGTGCAAACCCCTTGTGGTGGGAGACCTGAAAGTCCTGGAAAGGATTGCGGGTATTGTAAATACGGGACTGAAATTTAACTGTGTTCATGGCCCGGAGGAGGGGCTCTATTCCCACGGCACCATCGATGTCATATCCCTTGAAAATATTGATGCGCAAGCGCTGCAGTATGGAAAAGTTCAGGCGGAGGCGGGAAGGGCGGCGTATGAGTATATCGCCCGTACGGTGGAACTGGCAAAGGGCGGTGAGATTGCAGCCATCGCTACCACACCGATAAATAAGGAAGCGTTAAAGGCCGCCGGGATCAATTTTATCGGCCACACGGAAATCCTTGCAGGGCTTACGGGTACCCATGATCCCCTCACCATGTTCCAGGTTTACGATATGCGGGTTTTCTTCCTTTCAAGGCATGTGTCCTTGCGGAAGGCCTGCGACATGGTAACTAGGGAAAGGCTTACGGATTATATCGTCCGGTGTCTGGACGCATTGAATAAAATGGGCCTTCCCGAAGCCTCCCTGGCTGTGGCGGGCCTCAATCCCCACAACGGAGAGCACGGGCTTTTCGGGGATGAAGAGGTGAGAGAAGTAGAGCCGGCCGTTAAGGAGTTGAGCGACAAGGGATACAGGGTGGTGGGCCCCGTTCCTGCAGATTCTGTCTTTTACCAGGCGCTGAAAGGGAAATACGGTGCGGTTCTTTCCCTCTATCATGACCAGGGGCATATCGCCACCAAAACCGTTGATTTTGAAAAAACCATTTCCCTTACCATCGGAATGCCTTTTCTCAGGACCTCGGTAGACCACGGAACGGCCTTTGACATCGCAGGACAGGGAATTGCCGGGGAAGTGAGCATGGTAGAGGCCATAAGGCTTGCGGCTCTCTATGCAAAGACCTATAAGGCATAAGCACTATTACAAAATTAGGCAATTTGCACCGGTGTCTATTGCTAAAAAGATGACAATTGGGTATTATAATGAGCGGGGCCATTAATTCTATCGTATAATAAAATTTTATTGATAACAAACTTTGAAACCAAGGATTGATTTGTTATAGAGACCGGGCTGTAAACGGAGATAAATTCGATGGGAGAATTATATGTTGGCCTTTACAGCCGGTTACCTCGATGAATCACGGTGAACCATAACATGGTATTAAGAATAAGCGATGAAATACTTCAAAGCGTTGAGAAACCTTCCAGATATACGGGAAACGAATGGAATTCCGTCCAGAAGGACCCGGCGGGTGTAAAGGCCAGGTTTGCTTTTTGTTTTCCCGATGTCTATGAAATAGGTATGTCCCATCTTGGCATGAAAATCCTGTACCACTTGCTCAATGAAGATAAAGACATCTACTGCGAGCGGTTTTTTGCCCCCTGGGTGGACATGGAAAAAAAGATGAGGGAGTACGGCATACCGCTTTTCTCCCTTGAAACCAAAAGTCCTCTAAAGGAATTTGACGTTGTGGGTTTCACCCTTCAGTATGAGATGAGCTACACCAACATCATCAATATGCTGGATTTGGGGGGAGTACCCTTCAGGTCCTCCCAGAGGACAAAGGAAGATCCCTTTGTCTGTGCCGGTGGCCCCTGCGCCTATAATCCCGAACCCCTGGCGGAAATCATCGATTTCTTCATGATGGGGGAAGGCGAAGAAATCATACTGGAGGTCATGGACAAATACATCTCCTGGAAGGAAAAGGGTGAAAGCAGGGAGGCTTTTCTGGAAAGCATTGCATCCATTGAAGGAATTTATGTGCCGGGCTTTTATAATGTAAGCTATAACGGCGACGGCACCATAAAAGCCATAGAACCCAGAGATAAGAGGTATCCGGAAAAGATAAGGAAAAGGATTATCAAGGAAATCGAAGACGTTTATTTTCCGGAGAAAATCATCGTTCCTTTTACCGACATCGTACACGACAGAATCATGCTGGAGCTTTTCAGGGGCTGTACCCGGGGCTGCCGTTTCTGCCAGGCCGGGTTTGTTTACAGGCCGGTGAGGGAGCGCACGCCTGAAAGGCTGCTTTCCCTGGCAAAAAAGCTGGAGGAAAGCACCGGTTACGAGGAAATTTCCCTTACGTCTTTAAGCACCAGTGACTATAAAGGCTTAAAAGAACTTACGGGGGGACTGATCGAGGAACTGGAGCCCAAAAAGGTCAATCTTTCCCTGCCCTCCTTGCGCATCGATTCCTTTTCGCTGGACCTGATGCAAAAGGCTCAGAAGGTGCGGAAAAGCGGTCTGACCTTTGCTCCGGAAGCAGGAACACAACGGCTGCGGGATGTAATAAACAAGGGCGTTACGGAGGAGGACCTGCTGAATTCGGTAACCATGGCCTTTAATGGAGGCTGGAGCGGTGTGAAGCTGTACTTTATGCAGGGTCTGCCTACCGAAACCCTGGAGGATGTCGAAGGCATAGCGGAACTGGGAGAAAAGGTTGTGGGGGTATATATGCGCGTACCGAAGGAAAGAAGGGGAAAAGGGCTCAGCATCCATATCAGCACCTCCTCCTTCGTACCAAAGCCATTTACGCCCTTCCAGTGGGAGGCCCAGGATACCATGGGGGTACTGAGGGAAAAACAAATATACCTAAAAGGAAAAATAAAAAGCAAATATATAAAATACAACTGGCATGACACAGAATTGAGCTTTTTAGAATCAATCTTTGCAAGGGGTGATAGGAAGACAGGAGAAGTATTGATAAAGGCGTGGGAGAAAGGCTGCAAGTTTGACAGCTGGGGCGAGCATTTCAAGTTCCGCAGCTGGATGGAGGCCTTTGAAGAATGTGGCGTCAGTCCTGAATTTTACTCCAACAGGAAGCGGGAATTCAGCGAAATTCTCCCATGGGACCACATTGACGTCGGTGTGTCGAAACAATTTTTGATGAAAGAATGTGAGAAAGCGGTCAAGGGTGAACTTACCGCAAATTGCAGGATGGACTGTGCCGGATGCGGTGCGGCTGCCTTTGGGGGAGGGATCTGCTTTGAATAGGCTCCGCTTTAAGTTTGTACGAGGGGATGAAGTAAAGTATATTTCCCACCTGGACATGATGAAAGTGTTCGAAAGGGCGGCAAGACGGGCAGAGATTCCTGTGACCTACTCACAGGGCTTCAATCCCCATCCGCAAATGGTGTTCGGATTGCCCCTTTCGGTAGGAGTTACCAGTGAGGCAGAATATGCTGATTTTGAGCTGGATGAGCTCATGGAACCGGAGGAGTTTATTAAAAGGATGAACGGCTCTCTGCCGGAGGGTTTTTCGGTCATCCGGGCGGAAGTGCGGCAGGCCAAGAACAACATTATGGCGGCCATCGCCGGAGCAGCTTACAGTATCCTTGTTTTTGACGGAAAGAATGAGGGTATCAATTTAATAAGAGAAAAGATCGGGGGATTTATATCTAAGCCTTGTATAACGGTAAAGAAAGAGGGCAAAAATGGAGTCCGTGATGTGGATATAAGGCCAATGATCTATAATATTGAAGCGGACCTTGTGGATGAGCCGGCGGACCCTTCAAAGCATGACGACAGGGAGATACTGGAATATGTCCGCATGCTTTCTTTGGGGAACTTTGTGGGGCCACGGTATGACCGGGAAAATTTATTTTGCCTGCACACGCTTTTAAGTGCAGGAAGCGCTTCAAACCTCAAGCCTGAGCTGCTGGTATCGGCACTCAATGAAGTGGGAGGTTTGGGCATCAAGGCTTTGAAAATACATCGAACAGGATTATATGTAGGAAAAGAGGGTGGATTGGTTGAACCTCTTGACCCTGACGTCCTGTGAGGGGTGTGGGGAGGTATAAATGGTAAATGAAATCGTCGTAGATGTTCAGTTGCAGGAAACGCGGGTAGCTTTGCTTGAAGACAAGGAACTGGTTGAGATATACATTGAAAGGCCTTATTCCGAAAGGCTTGTGGGTAATATTTACAGAGGGAAGGTGAGCAGTGTCCTTCCGGGGATGCAGGCGGCTTTCATCGACATAGGTTTCGAAAAAAACGCTTTTCTATATGTTGGAGACGCGGTTTCGCAAAAGGAGTTTTCTGAAGAGGAGGATGAGGTTTATCAGGATTTAAAAGGCTATAACATTGATGAAATATTGAGAACGGGACAGGAAATAACGGTACAGGTAATAAAAGAGCCCATCGGCACAAAAGGCCCCAGGGTTACGACCCATATCACCCTGCCGGGGAGGCATCTGGTTTTGCTTCCCAATGCGGATTATGTCGGCGTGTCCAGGCGGATAGAAAATGACCAGGAGCGCGCCAAGCTCAAAAAGACCGCGGAGAGGATAAAGCCCAAAGGCATGGGACTTATTGTGAGAACTGCCTCCGAGGGAAAGCAGGAGGAGGATTTTGCAAACGACTTAAACTTCCTGATGAAGCTGTGGGAAAAAATCAAGCAGAAGGAACACAGCGGGCCTGTCCCCAGGTGCATACACAAGGACCTGAGCCTTATATACAGGGCTGTACGTGATCTTTTTACCTGGAATGTGGATAAATTTATCATCAATGACAGGCAGCAGCACACAAAGGTGCTGGAGCTGGTGGACATGATATCGCCTGCGTTGAAGCTCCGGGTGGAATACTTCAGCAAGAGCTATGATTTATTTGAATACTACCAGATCGAATCCAAAATATCCAAGGCCCTGGCAAGGAAGGTATGGTTAAAGTGCGGCGGGTATCTGGTGATCGACAAAACGGAGGCCCTCACGGTAATCGACGTGAATACGGGAAAGTTCGTGGGAGCCAGCAGCCTGGAGGATACCGTCCTCAAAACAAACCTGGAAGCCGCCAAGGAAATAGCCAAACAGCTGCGATTAAGGGATATCGGCGGAATCATCGTCATTGACTTTATCGACATGCGGGAGCATGAACACCAGCAGATGGTGCTGGATACCCTCAAGCAGGCTCTGAAAAAAGACCGCACCAAGACCACCGTTCTGGGGATGACCAGCCTTGGACTTATCGAGATGACGAGGAAAAAGGTCAGACAGGGCCTGGCCTCGATGATGCATGTGGACTGTCCCTATTGTGACGGTACGGCCAAAATACTTTCACCGGAGGCGGTGGCCCGCAATGTTGAAAAAGAGATCAAGAATTATTTCAGCCAGACCATTGCCCATGCCATCCAGGTAGAGGTGCATCCGAGTGTGGCGGAGATCCTTTCGGGCTCCGACGGGCAGCATTTGAAGGACATGGAGAAGGCCTACAATAAGCGGATTCTTGTAAAACCGTCCAATGAAGTAAAGCATGAAGAAATGAAGATCAGAGAGATTGACATTAATTCCTTAGTGTGTTAAAATATTTCGGTAGCCGCACGACCAGGGCGATGAAATGCAGGTGAAGTAAGCCTGCTGCCTTATGACGGCGAGACTGGGATGAGGAGGTGCTCGTAAAATGTATGCTATAATTGAAACAGGTGGAAAGCAGTACAAGGTCCAGGAAGGTGATGTTGTTTTCATTGAAAAGCTCACCGCTGAAGAAGGTGCGGCTGTCACTTTTGACAAGGTGCTTGCAGTATCAAAGGAAAGTAATGTAGTTTTTGGAAGCCCGTTGGTAAGTGAAGCCAGCGTAAGCGGCAAAGTACTTGGACATGGCAAGGACAAGAAGGTTATCATATTCAAGTATAAGCCTAAGAAGGGCTACAGGAAAAAGCAAGGCCACAGACAGCCATACACAAAGGTTCAGATCGAAAAGATCAATGCTTGAAAATGATTAAAGTACGCATCGTCAGGAACCAGGAAGGATTTATACGGGAATTTGATATTACTGGGCATGCAGGCTACGCGAAAAGCGGCAGTGACATTGTGTGCGCAGCGGTATCTGCCATTGCCTATACGGCGGTGGGAGCACTGGAAGAGCTGGCAGGTATCCGCGGTTTTTCAGAGGAGGACGGGCACATGAGGTGTGTTATGCCTGAAGGTGTTCCGGGTTCTAAACAGGAAATTGCCCGTGTGATTCTGGAGACGATGGCCATAGGATTGAAACAGGTTCAATATTCATATAAGAAGTATGTAACGGTTTTGGATGAGGAGGTGTAGTCCCATGATTAAGATAAATCTCCAGCTGTTTGCCCACAAAAAAGGGGTAGGTAGCTCAAGGAACGGTCGTGACAGCGAGTCCAAAAGGCTTGGTGTCAAAAGAGGTGACGGCCAGCCGGTTATCGCTGGTAACATCCTCGTTAGACAGAGAGGAACAAAAATTTTCCCGGGTGAAAACGTAGGTAAGGGCAGCGATGATACTCTTTTCGCTCTTAAAGACGGCAGGGTTAAGTTCCATCGATTGGGTAAGGACAAAAAGCAGGTAAGTATTGTTACTCTGTAAAACAAATATTTAAAAAGAATCCCGGTTAACACCGGGATTTATTTTTTGATTTTTCGCAAATACTACTGTAGAAGGTTATACTGCAGGAAAGGAAATTTAGCAGGTATGTTTATCGACAGTGCAAAAATATACATAAAAGCTGGAAATGGCGGGAATGGGGCCGTTTCCTTCCATAGAGAAAAATATGTGGCTGCCGGGGGACCTGACGGGGGAGACGGCGGAAGAGGCGGAGACGTAATATTCATCGTTGACGAAGGGATAAGGACCTTGACCGATTTCCGATACCAGAAGCACTACAAGGCCGAGGCCGGTGAGAACGGCGGTGCGGCAAAATGCAGCGGGCGGGGAGGCGAAGACCTTTACATCAAGGTACCCCAGGGGACCCTGGTAAAGGATGAGGAGACGGGGTTGATCCTTGCAGACCTGACAAAGCTGGGGCAGACGGCTGTCATAGCAAAAGGCGGAAAAGGCGGGGCGGGAAACCAGCATTTCGCAACTCCCACAAGGCAGGTGCCCAATTTCGCAAAAAGCGGTACCCTGGGGGAAGAGCGGTGGGTCCTTCTGGAGCTCAAGCTTCTTGCCGATGTGGGCCTGGTGGGTTTTCCCAACGTGGGCAAGTCTACCATCCTGTCCATGATATCTGCCGCAAGGCCCAAGATTGCCAACTACCATTTCACGACCATCGAGCCCAACCTGGGGGTGGTAAGGCTGGAGGAGGGCAACAGCTTTGTGGTTGCAGATATACCGGGGATTATTGAGGGTGCTCATGAGGGTGTGGGATTGGGCCATGAATTCTTAAAGCATGTGGAGAGAACCAAGCTATTGCTGCATGTGGTGGATGTGTCAGGGATTGAGGGCAGGGATCCTTTGGAGGATTTTGAAATCATCAACCGGGAACTGAAGGAGTATAATGAAGTGCTGGCATCAAGACCCCAGGTGGTTGCCGCCAATAAGACGGATTTGCCGGAAGGCATGGAAAACTATGAGAAATTTGCAGGTAAAATAGAAGAACTGGGATATAAGGTGTTCCCCATTTCAGCGGCCACCAATAAAGGCTTTAAAGAGCTGTTATATTACATTTCACAGCAGCTCAGAGCCTTGCCGGAGACCATCCTGGTCAATGAAAACGACGAGGTGGTCGTCTATACCGCCGAAGAAGAAAAGCCTTTTGAAATCCACAGGGAAAATGACGTTTATGTGGTGGACGGCGGTTGGGTGAGGAAAATGGTCAACTCTACCAATTTTAACGACTATGAGTCACTCCAGTATTTCCAGAGAGCCATTAAAAAGAAGGGGATCATCGAGGCCCTGGAGAACATGGGCATCAACGAAGGCGATACCGTAAGGCTCCACGACTTTGAATTTGAATACGTGCGTTAAATTATGTATGGACAAGCATACAATACCTATTGTAAAATATAAATGTATTAAAAATAATACCTTTAACGGAGGACTGCAGGTAGGCTATGGAGTGTATTAGCTGTGGAAACTGCAAAAGCGGCAGCGCTGCTTATTTCTGTTTATTGAAAAACGACTTTGTTTTAAATGAAGAGATCCAATTGAAGGTTATTGAAAAAAACAGAAGCGGATGGAAAAAAGGTGACCCCAACTATGAGGTGCACAGGAGAAAGTCCCGCAAAGAGGTTGAAGAACAAATAATCTGAGGAGAGGAGCAATGCTCCGCTCCTTTTCTTATTCAAAGGGCATAAAATATGATTCGAGGAGACATGAAAATGATTACAAGCAAACAGCGCAGTTATTTAAGAGGGCTGGCAAACAATATTGATCCGATTTTCCAGGTGGGAAAAGGCGGTATAAACGATAACATGATCAAGCAGTTCAGCGAGGCACTGGAGGCGAGGGAACTGGTTAAGGCTACCGTCCTTAAAAATGCATCGGCACAGACAAGGGAGGCCTGCGAGGAAATTGCGGCATTAACGGGCGCGGAAGTCGTGCAGGTCATCGGCAGCAAGTTTGTGCTGTACAAGGAGTCAAAAGACAACAAGGTGATAGAACTTCCCTAGCACAAAATACTGCTTGTTTGAACCCGGCCCAATGAGGTATTATATTCATATAGGCGGATTCTTAAGGTTAGATCGTGTGAGGTATTGTATGAGGCCGAGGATCGTTCTTATCATGGCAGTGTTATTATTTGCCCTGTCGACTGCTTCCTGCAATGAAAATACCAAGAATAGAATCGATGTGGAAAAGTATAGGGAAGAGGTTAGAAAGTCAGGACAGCAAAACTCAATAACCCCTGAGGAAAGAGAAGAAGTCCTTAAAGAGCTCTTTCCCAAATATAAGTCTAAATAGGAATAAACTATGAGCCTGGTACATGGAACCTTGTACTGGAGTCAGTCGCGCTTTTTTGTGAGGCTTTCGATGATTTCCGAATAGATTGCCTGGGAGTGGTTTCGCCAGTTTTCGCAGATGGAACGGGCTTCACTTTTTGTTCCCGCCAGCAGCATTAAATCAATCAGCTTGAAATCGTCTTCGCAAATTTTGCATGAAACGATAAATTCGTTTTCCTTTTCGGGTGTATAGTCGGCGGTAATATAGGTTTCATTCTTTATTCGTTTTTTAATTGAAGAAATGGTGTCGTCAATTCTGGTTTTAATGCCCAGGGGAATGAGGTTTTGAAAATAGCTCAATGTTTGCTTGCCGTTATTGGTAATGGTATAAAAGGACTTGCCGTCTTCGTGAACGCAGGAAAGAAGACTGCCCTCACACAGTTCGTTCAGGAACTGCTGGAGGAGAAAGTAATTCATAAATCTGTTTTCAAGAATGATTTTTGTTATTTGCAAATTGTTTATAGGTATATTGACTTTGTCTATGATATAGAGCAGGATCAACTTGTTTTCGGCAAGCTCCCTGTTGCTTCCCAAATTCATGGCATCCTCCCAAATATGTATTTTATATACTGCAGTTGATAAATATTATAGCATACTGGAAGTATCAATGCTACATTGCCCGGGAGAAGGAATTT
>JAFADI010000192.1 GCA_023424965.1 Bacillota bacterium | reverse complement strand
CTTTAAGTTCCGAAATGGCTCAAGGCTACGGCCAAATCAGTGCTAGCATTTAACCTTCCTATGCAAAAGGGCTGACTTGTCGACGCCAGCTACCCCAGGTGCAGCAACCTGGGACTGACGGGCTGCCATATTAGGCAGCAGCTAAAGCGAAATTATCGTTTTTAGCGTTTAATTTTAAGTTCTCGTTTTTTAAGAGGCCAACGAGAATCCTCTACCCGCTTATCAAGTCTCAACAATCCCGTCGAAACCATTACGCCCCCATGTATATAAGGTAAGGGGACACTTCTTTCTGAACAAGAAGTATTCCTTTTGCGTTAAGAAATGTCCCCTTTTGACGCTAAAGCCAATGGGTCCACTTCTTTTAAAAAAGAGGCAATACTTTTGCATCAGAAGATATTCTCTTCTGGCGCTAAAGCTATTAATACTGGTTGCTTTCTTTCATTTTTCTGTCCATTTCGCGCTTTGCGTCGCGTTCTGCGATGTCGTCTCTCTTGTCGAAGAGCTTTTTACCTTTTGCCACTCCCAGCTCGATCTTCACTTTGCCCCTCTTGAAGTAAAGCTGCAAAGGTACAAGCGTAAGTCCCTTCTGCTGTATGAGTCCTATGAGCTTGTTGATTTCATACCTGTGAAGCAGCAGTTTCCTCTGGCGCATGGGCTCCTTGTTGAATATGTTGCCCTGCTCGTAGGGACTGATATGCATGCCGCTCAGGATCACTTCACCATGATCTACGGACGCATAACTATCTTTGAGATTAACTTTGCCCAGCCGGATGGATTTGACCTCCGTTCCCGAAAGTACAATTCCCGCTTCCAAAGTTTGTTCTATGAAATAGTCATGCCTTGCTTTTTTATTTTGTGCTACTACTTTTATCTCTTCCCTGGTCATTCCACTTCCCTGCCATTCAATGGCGTCCATAAACCGATAAAAATAACCCTTCGCAAAAAAGGGCTTCCACAAGTAACTCTTATGAATTCAACACTACTATTATACCACGATTCCAATCAGTGTCAAGTTCAAAAGCCTTTGCACAACTGGTTATTATTGGCCTCCAAGCTTTGGGAAAATAGTCCGAGGAATATATCTCCATTGTTTATTATTCCCTCAGATAGTAAAATTGAATTAATACATTCCGGCAAAACCGCCATTATCTTTTAAGCGAACACTTACTTACATATATGATCCTCCTAAACCCCATCCTTTCAAAGGATGGGGTTTTTGTACCGGAGCTTTTCCAGCAGCTCATAGGGAATTTTCAAATTGCCTTTTCCCTTTCCCAACCGGATATCGGGCTTGAAGCTCCCATGGAAATCGCTGCCCCCCGTCATCAGCAGGTCGTATTTGATTGCCAGCCTCATCAGTTTGCCGGTGTCTGCAGGCGTGTTGTCCACATAATAGGTTTCAATGCCTTTCAATCCGAAGCTTTTAAGTTCTCCCAGCAGGGAATCCAGTTGGGACCAGCTCAGGTACAAATGGATGGGATGGGCCAGAACGGGCACTCCTCCGGCTTTCAGTATTTCCTGGATGCCCTCCTCGGGGTTGAGTTTGGATTTCTTTTCAAAGGCAGGCCTGCCGCTGGCGAGAAACCTCTGGAAGGCCTCCTGTATATTTTTCACATAGCCCTTGTCCAGCAGGACCTTTGCGATATGAGGCCTTCCTACGACATTTCCCTTGGCCTCGGCTTCAACCTCCGCCATGGTAATGGAAAAGCCCAATTCATTGAGCTTATTCACAATTTTGGGATTCCGCCGTTCCCTGCTCTCCCTCAGCAGCTTGAGCAAAGGCTCGATGTTTTTGTGGGTGTTGCCGAAAAAATAGCCCAGAAGGTGCATTTCGGGTTTGAACTCCACACTGATTTCAACCCCCGGAACCACCTCAATACCTTCTTTGCCGCCCTCTTTCAGGGCTTCTTCCACGCCGTCCAGGGTGTCATGGTCCGTTATGGCGATCGCTTTCAGCCCGCAGGCCTTTGCGTGCCTTACAAGCTCTACCGGACCCATGGTGCCGTCCGATGCAGTTGTGTGCGTATGTAAATCAATAAAGTCCGTCATAGGGTCAAATCCCTCAAACCTCCCAATAGCTTTCATCTCTGCACTCCCGGGGAGGAAAATTCCTTTCATAGATCATTTTGAGCAGGCCGTCAAACTTTCTCAAGGAGCGGCAGGCCTGTTCCGCCGATATCAGCCCTTTTTCAAGAGCTTCCGCAAGCTCGTCCGCGTCAAGTATTATCAATGTGCCGTCCGCCAGGAGCTTCACATCCACAAGCAAATCGACCATGGTGTATAAATCTTTGCTTTCATCATAGTCCACATCGATGATGTCACAGTACCAGTAAAGAAATTTCCCGTGCTCATCGTAGAACCGGCTGATTTTTATTCCTTCCTTCAAAAAAGTATAGGAAACCCCTGAAGAAAAATCAGATCTGGGTTTTATTGCCTTCCATCGGGTGATAATAAGCTCATCGCTTCTATAAAGCAGTGTGTCCCCGGAGATATCAACAATCTCGGAGGGTATAAATCTCTTTCGAAGTATGATAGGCTTCTTCATAAAGTCTCCCTGTCATCTGAAATTTTCTTTTTATTATACCATAAACACCAAAGGGTTTATGGTATAACTGCGCAAGTGCATTTCGGCGCTGCCGAAAATCTTGCACGCGCATAGATTCGGCGTATAATAACCACGATTATCTTTGTGGTTATTATATATCATTAAAATCTGTATTTAAATATAAAGTTATTCAAGTTGCCAATATTATTTCCCATATTATTCCATGTTGTAAGATTCTGGTGTTATAATATATTTGCCGAATACTTCTTTCTTAAACAAAAAATATCCTGGAGGTCGCCTTGAAATCTAAAAAGTCTTGCAGTAATTGCATAAAGGGTACAAGCCTTCCGATAAACAGCGATATACTCTGTAGAATACATGGTATTGTTTCGCCTGATTATGTATGCATGCGCCATAAGTTTATGCCTGAGTCAAAGTCCCCGAAGAATACCTTAAACAAGTGCATAGACTGTGAAAACTTCATCGTCGAGGTTTTCAATCCCGAAGGCGCGTCTACCATCGGGTTATGCCAGTTATTTTCGGTCAGGCAGTTTGACGGATGCTTGAAAAATGCGTGCTCAAAGTTTGTCAGGAAAAATGAACAGGAAGTTTCGTAGACTTTTTCTCTTTTCACACTTCCAAACCTCTGGTATAATAATATCAGAGGTGAGGACATGCCCTTAAGCATAAAAGATATTTTTGCCCAAAAGCTCAACGAGATTCAAAACCGGGTTCCTGTCAAAATACGAAGCCTGGATCAGAGTGTGCCTTTTCAGAGCTATCTTGACGGTGCCCTGGCTTCGCCTGACGATGCTTTGAGCACCGGGGCCATTGAAGATACGGCTCTCAACAGAAGCTCGGCGCTCGAAAGGGCCATTCGCTCACAGGCGCTTAGCGGCGCGGCCATACCCAAAGACAAAGCTCAGCTGATGGAAGCCATCAATTCCAACATTGCCCTTGCTTCCAAAAGATATGGCGTTGACCCCAATCTCATCCGTGCCGTCATAAAGCAGGAATCAAATTTCAACCCCTCTTCCCTCTCGCACGCAGGCGCACAGGGCCTGATGCAGCTAATGCCGGGAACGGCCGACGCCCTGAAGGTAAGCGACCCGTGGGACATATCGGAAAACATTGACGGAGGCACAAGGTATCTGCGGGATCAGCTGGAAAATTTCAACGGGGACCTGAAGCTGGCCCTGGCCGCATATAACGCCGGCCCTCAAAGTGTCAAAAAGTATGACGGTATCCCTCCTTACGCCGAAACCAAGGACTATGTGGTGAAGGTAATGCAGTATTACAGGCAGTATGCCGCTGCCAGAGTGCCTTGAACCCGTTTTACACAATATCCACCCGGATGCCGAGGGCATCCTCGATTTCAGTGATCGGCCTTCCCAAAAGGTCCCGCTTCCTTTGATCAAACATTACAGGCGGGATAACAATCAAGTCGGGTTTTTCACCCTCTTTCAGATATTCCATGGCAGCACCGGTGATGTCTTCCGCCGTCAACAGTCCGGCACACATGATGGTGCCGCCGAAAAAACTGTTTTTGGCTTCGATAACCTCATACGCAAATTCAAATTCGCAGGTTTCAAACAATTTGCAAAGAACATCATAGGCAAGTCCGGAGGTAATAAACAGCACCCTGCCTGCGTCATGCCTTTTCACAAGCCTTTTTACTTCCTCCCCCAGGTCCGGCTCGATGTCATACAGCAGGACAAAGCCCGGAGAAGAATTGCTGCTTTTCTCGAGCTTTAGTTTCATGGGCTCTCCTTCTCTTAAAACCGCCAGCTCCGGATTTCTCGCCCTGTAAGCGGCGTTAAAGGCTTCCACCCTTGTTCTGACCGGCTTTCCATTCAGCGCGGTTATTACGTCTCCCTGCCTCAAACCCGCCTCAAATGCAGGAGTTCCCTTTATCACGCCTTCAACGCTGCATTCAAGTCCCCGGATTATGCTGGGCTCTATGATCACAGGGATGGGATACTTGTCTCTCAGTGTCTTTACGGCAGCCAGAACTTCATTATGTATTTCTCCCAGCTGCATACCGCTGCTAGACCGGGAGGTGTATCCGGGCAGAAACAGCCTTACGGCGGATGCACCCGCTTCATACAAAAACCGGACCAGCTCCTCCAGGTCCTCGTCCCGCATGATTCCGGGAACATAGACACAGCTCCCGCTAAAGCTTATCCTTCCTGTCAAAAGCCTGACCGTCTCCCTTATATCCCTCTTTTCCGAAATGCCCAGGATGCGCTTTCTCCTACTGGTATCCAGGCAGTTGATGGAAATGTTGAGGTCAATGCCCCCGATGCTCTCCAGGCTGTCAACCAGGCTTTCCGTCAGCAGAAGGCCATTGGTCGTCACCTGTATGGGAGTTCCGGGAAACCGCTCCCGCACAAGGGATAGAATAGGGATAAACTCCCTGTGGAGCAGGGGTTCCCCTTCGATGATCCGGGTGGCCGATTCCCCGATGACGATTTTACTGCGGGGGGAAAGAAACTGGATCAATTCTTCGAAATCTCTCAAATCCAATTTCGGCAGTCTGAAAACTTCCACTTCTTCGGGATTTTGCCTGTGGCTGCAGAAAATACAGGAGGTGTTGCATTCCGATATGATAGGCAGTATGTTTGTTTTATAAACCGTACTGATGATATAGTCTTTGGTCGCAATTTTCATTGATTCACCTTTAAATAAATATGGCTGTTTACAGTAATTAATTTTATATAAATGCGCATAATAATTTCCTGAGTACCATAACATGGCAAATTAATTAATCCACATTATCCACAATGTTATCAACAGCTGAAAATATTACAAAATACTGCATTTGTATCGAGTTTCCACATTATTCACATGCCAAACTTCAACAAGTGCCGACAATATTTTATGTCTATCTTCCTAGGACTCAGGTCCCAGTGTGAATTCGGGGCCTTTTTTGATCGTTTACATAACTACAGCATTCGACATTAATTTCCAACACTACTTCTGATATTCTAATTTAAAATTCTGTTTTTCAACGTAAACAAATTACTATGTGGATAAAATGCCTGTGGATATAAAGGTTATCCACAGGCCATATAATTCAGAGCATTCTTTAAAATTACCGCTCTCCAAGTCTCAATCCCGGTATCGCATTCAGGTCCAGATTGGAAGTATGGCCGCTTAAATAGTGATAATATGCGGCACAGGCGATCATTGCAGCATTATCGGTGCAAAGTACCGGCGCGGGGTAAAAGACCTCGATTCCAAGTTTAGCCGCACTTTCCCCAAGCTGCTTCCGGAGCAGTGAATTCGCCGCTACACCGCCTGCCAGAGCTACTTTGGAGGTTTTTTTACTTTTGGCCGCCTTAAGGGTGTTTTCCACAAGCACATCAACCACCGCCTGTTGAAAACTGGCCGCCACATCTTCAATGCAAATTTTTTCGCCTTTCTGTTCATGGGAGTTCAAGTAGTTGAGGACCGAAGTTTTCAAGCCGCTGAAGCTGAAATCCAGGCTTCCCTCTCCGAAGTGAACGCGGGGGAACTCCACGGCATGATTGTTTCCCTGCCTTGCAGCTTTATCAATGAGCGGCCCTCCCGGATATCCCAGGCCAATGGCCCGGGCAATCTTGTCGAAGGCTTCCCCGGCCGCATCGTCCCTCGTCTGCCCCAGGATTTCAAAGCTGTCGTAGTTTTCCACATTGACGATGTGACTGTGTCCGCCCGAAGCCACAAGACAGATAAAAGGAGGCTCCAGCCCCGGGTGCTGTATATAATTGGCCGCGATGTGTCCCTCGATATGGTGGACGCCAACCAGAGGCCTGCCCAGGGAAAAAGCCAGGCCTTTTGCCGCCGAAAGCCCCACCAGCAAAGCTCCCACAAGTCCGGGCCCGTAGGTGACTCCGATGACATCCACATCCTTGATGTTTATTCCCGCCTCTTCCAGGCTTTGATTTATCACAGGCATAATCAGTTCCACATGCTTCCTGGAAGCAATTTCGGGAACAACGCCGCCAAATTTTTGATGCAGGTCAACCTGGGATGAAATGACGTTGGACAGCACCTGCCGGCCATTTTTGACAACGGCGGCCGAGGTTTCGTCACAGCTTGTCTCAATCCCAAGCACGATTAATTCCTTCAAAATTCTACACCTTCGCTTTCTATACGCATTGCCTAACCATTATCATAGCCCAAGTAGCGGTTTTTTACAAGTTTTGAAAACCATACGGGCATGCTTACTTTATATTTTGCCCTGCCAACATAAAAAAACCCCTTGAAGCCGTTTCACGGTTTTGGCCATCCGGGGTTTTTATGTTACCATTTATATAATTCCGTTTGACATCAGCGCAGGCTTTGCGCAAACCTTTCTCCATATTCCACACACTGGTTGAGTTCATCCTCCGTGAGGGTGTATTTGAACTGGATGGGATCTGCAACAACCTTTATCCCTGCCTCTTCAAGGTGCTTGCTGATTATTTTGGGTGCCTCGCCGCTCCAGCCATAACTGCCGAAAGCCGCTCCGACCTTGCCTTTGAACTTGTGCCCTTTGATTTCATCCATCAGTCCCGCAATGGAACGGAGTACCGTATTGTTGACGGTGCAGCTCCCGATGATAAAGCCTTTGGCTTTGAAAAGCTCGGTCAGCAGATCGCTCTGGTCGGTGACGGAGTTGTTGTACATTTTATACTGGATGCCATGCTTTGCAAGCCCTTCCCCGATGGCCTCCCCCATCTTTCTTGTGGCCTCGTACATAGTGTCGTATACGATCACCACGTTGCCTTCATTGTACTCCTGGGCCCACTCATAGTACTTGTCGATGATCTGGGCGGGATTTTCCCTCCATATCACCCCGTGGCTGGGAGCAATCATTTCGATGGGCAGGTTCAAGGCCCTGATCTGTTCCACCTTTTTCTTTATCAGCGGAGTAAAGGGGCTTAATATGTTTGCATAATATTTGATGGCCTCCTGGTAGAGCTCGCATTCATCCACTTCATCGTTAAAGAGGGAGGAGGGCGAATAGTGCTGTCCGAAAGCATCGTTTGAGAGGGCTACATTTGCCCCTTTGACATAGGTCAGAAGGCTGTCGGGCCAGTGAAGCATGGGCATTTCTACAAATACCAGGTCATACTCTCCGATGTTTACCGTATCCCCTGTCTTTACGATGTTAAAATTCCAATCCTTGTGGAAATGTCCCTTGATGATATCCACGCCGTTTTTGGTGCAGTAGATGGGCGTACCCGGTATCATTTCCATGATGTAGTCCAGGCTGCCTCCGTGGTCGGGCTCAATATGGTTTATCACAATCATGTCGATGTTCTTGATGCCCACTTCCTTGTCCAGCCTCTGTACAAATTCCTCCTTATAAGGAGTCCAGGCGGTATCCACCAGAACGGTTTTGGCATCCTTTATGACATAGGAATTATATGAAGAACCCCTGTGGGTGGAAAGCTCGTGCCCGTGGAACCGTCTTAATCCCCAGTCCTTAATGCCTGTCCAGTAAATATTCTTTTTGATTTCAATCATTTTACAGACCCCTTTCCGAAACTCTTTTTTACAACCTTTAACATCTGCCTATATATTACCCTTGGCCGTAAAATCTAAACCACCAATGTTATTTCAATAGGATCTTGTGGTACACTTTCTTCCCTTTTCTTATGATGAGCTCATTATCGGTGAAGTCGGCTCCGGTGATCACAAGCTCGATGGAGTCCACCCTGCTCTCTCCTGTGTACACTCCGCCCTGGGCAACCAGCCTGCGCCCTTCACCCTTGGAGGGTATGAGCTTCGCCTTCAGTAAGAGGTCCAGGATGTTCATCCCTTCACCCAGGTCTGCCGATGTAATCTCTGTGGTGGGCATATCTGCAGTGTTGCCGCCCTGTCCAAACAAAGCTTCGGCGGCTTTTCCCGCTTTTGCGGCCTCTTCCTCGCCATGGACCAGCTTTGTGACCTCATAGGCCAGAATTCTCTTGGCCTCATTGATCTCCTGGTCCTTCAACGCGGCAAGCCTGTTGACCTCCTCCATAGGCAGGAAGGTCAACAGCTTCAGGCACTTGACCACATCCGCATCATGGACGTTCCTCCAGTACTGGTAGAACTCGTAGGGAGAGGTCTTTTCGGGATCCAGCCACAAAGCGCCCTTCTCCGTCTTGCCCATCTTTTTCCCCTCGCTGGTGGTAAGCAGTGAAAAGGTCATTCCGAAGGCTTCCCGGCCTTCCACTCTTCTTATGAGCTCAATGCCGCCAATGATGTTGGACCATTGGTCGTCGCCTCCCAGCTGCATTTTACAGCCGTACATCTGGTTGAGCTTTAAAAAGTCATAGCTCTGCATCAGCATGTAATTGAATTCAATAAACGTCAGCCCTTTTTCCAGCCTGCTTTTGTAGCAATCAAAGGTCAGCATCCTGTTGACGGAAAAATGGACGCCGATTTCCCTGAGAAAATTCACGTAATTCAATTCCAGCAGCCAGTCCGCATTGTTCACCATCATGGCCTTGCCCTCGCCAAAGTCGATCAGCTTCGACAGCTGGGCTTTGAACCTGTCGGCATTATGCTGGATGTTCTCTCTGGTCATCATCTTTCTCATGTCTGTTTTTCCGGAAGGGTCCCCCACCATGGCCGTACCCCCGCCGATGATTGCAATGGGCCTGTGTCCCGCCCTCTGCAGATGGGCCATGGCCATCATGGGAACGAAATGTCCCACATGAAGGCTGTCCGCCGTGGGGTCAAAGCCTACATAGAAGGTTACCTGCTCTTTGCCCAGCAGTTCTCTGACCTCATCCTCATGGGTCACCTGGGCGATGACTCCCCTCTCCTTCAGCAAATCATAAATATTCGACATAACCCATACCTCCACGTATTTGTATAATAATTTCCAGCGCCGTCAAGCGCAGCTATCCGACGCTTATCAAGCTTCCCCGGAAGTTTCAGAAGCGAGGAGAGCAAGGAAGATGAAGCCGCGAGGCGCGGAATGTATATCCTATACCTGAGCACCGAGCGGCAAAATCTGACACAGCTATCCGACGCTTATCAAGCTTCCGGAACGCAAAAAGGGCTTTCTCATCCTGTATAAGGACGGGAAAGCCCGTGGTACCACCTTAATTCACACACTGAAAACCTTATGTGTCAGAGAACCGTCCCTCTGTCACGGATCCAGCATGTCTTATTTCAACCGGTATAACGGCCGGCAACCGTCAATGCCTACTTTCCTTTCAGCACGAAACTCCGGAGGGTAATTGGCACAAACCGTGTACTGAAGCGCTTTCACCACCCGCACTTCTCTCTATGTTGTAACCACGGAGGCTACGTAATCTCCTTCATTGTCTTTTCCGGTATTTTACCACATGGGAGCATTTTTATGCAATAGGATTCTTACAGTTTCAAACGGGTCTTGAATCTCTCCACCGCCTCAAGGGTATTTTCCTTGCTGCCGAAAGACGTCAGTCTGAAGTAGCCCTGTCCGCTGGGACCGAAGCCCACGCCGGGAGTCCCCACCAGGTGCGCCTCATTCAGCAGCTTATCGAAGAAACCCCAGGAATCAAGGCCATTGGGTGTCTTAAGCCAGATATATGGCGCGTTGACACCTCCGAAAACCTCGATGCCGATGCTCCTCAGCCCTTCACTGATGATTTTTGCGTTTGCCATGTAGTATCCCACCAGGGCCTTCACCTGCTGCTGTCCTTCCTCGGAGTATACCGCTTCGGCACCCCTCTGTACGACATAGGACACACCGTTGAATTTTGTGGCCTGGCGCCTGTACCACAGCCGGTTGACGCTCTGGGCTTCTCCTGCCGTATTATAGGCTACGAGCTCCTTGGGTATGATGGTGTAAGCACACCGTGTCCCGGTAAAGCCCGCAGTTTTTGAGAAGCTCCTGAATTCGATGGCAACTTCCCTTGCGCCCTCGATTTCATAGATGCTGTGAGGCACATCTTCCTCCTGTATGTAGGCTTCATAGGCGGAATCAAATAGAATTACGGCTTTATTTTCCCTGGCGTAGTCCACCCACTTTTTAAGGTCCGCCTTTTTCAGGGTCATGCCTGTGGGATTATTGGGGAAGCACAGGTAGATGAGATCAACCTTCTCCTTGGGAAGCTCGGGTACGAATTTATTGGAAGCGGTGCAGGGCAGATAGGTCACATTGCTCCATTTGCCGTCGGCACCGTATTCTCCGGTCCTTCCGGCCATGACATTGCTGTCCACATAGACGGGATACACGGGATCTGTCACCGCAATCCTGCTGTCAAGGCCGAAGAGCTCCTGGATATTTGCCGTATCGCTCTTTGCACCATCGCTGACAAAAACTTCGTCTCTTCCGATCTTTATTCCCCGCCTCGCGTAGTCAACCTCAATAATTTTTTCAATGAGAAAATCATAGCCTTCATATTCGGGATACCCTTTGAAGGTTTCCAGCCTCCCCATATCGTCAACAGCCTTGTGCATCGCTTCGATGCAGGCCTGGGGAAGAGGTCTTGTCACATCCCCGATTCCAAGCCGGATCACATTTGCTTCAGGATTCTGTGCCTTGTATGCATTAACCCTCTTTCCGATTTCGGCAAACAGGTAGTTTCCCGGTAGTTTCAAATGGTTTTCATTTACACGTGCCATATTGTTCTCCTTTCATTTATGTAAATTATCAATGTAAGCAGCCGGTTCCCATGCAAGCTCCTATAGCAGATTTATCTGCCTTGCGGAAGATGGATTTCCCCGTCAAAGACTTTTACTGCGGGCCCCGTCATATATACATGGTTGTCCTTTTCATTCCACTCGATGATGAGATCTCCTCCGAGCAGCTTTATTACCGATTTCCGGTCACTGATGCCGTTCAGCACGGAAGCCACCAGAACTCCGCAGGCACCGGTACCGCAAGCCAGGGTTTCCCCCGCACCTCTTTCCCACACCCTCATCTTGAGGGTCTGCCTGTCAATGACTTCAACGAACTCGGAGTTGATTTTTCTGGGATAAAGCCTGTGGGTTTCCATTTTGGGGCCTACAACTTCAAGAGGAAATTGCTCTACGCTGTCCACATAGGTGACCGCGTGGGGATTGCCCATGGAAACGCAGGTAACCTTGTACTCCTTGCCGTCAATGGTGACCGGTTCCGACACGAACAAGTCCTTGTCACTGTCTACGGGGATATCTCTCGGCTTTAAAATGGGCTCGCCCATATCCACCTTCACCAGAACCACTTTTCCGTTTTCCAGGCTCAAATCCAGTATTTTGATCCCCGCCAGGGTTTCAACCCGGACGGTGGTCTTATCCGTCATTCCATTGTCGTATACGTATTTGCCCACGCACCGTATGGCATTTCCGCACATTTCGGCTTCGGAACCGTCGGAATTCAGCATCCTCATCCTGAAGTCCGCAATCTGGGAGGGCAAGATAAGCACCAGCCCGTCGGAGCCGATGCCAAAATGCCTGTCACTCACGAATTTTGCAACTTCCGTCGGATCACTCACCGCTTCCTCGAAACAGTTGACATATATATAATCATTTCCTAAACCCTGCATTTTTGTAAACTTCATTTTTCATCCTCCATATCCTGCTCCCGCTAACCGCCACACGGTTATTATAGCATACATCCAGGCCTTTACAACAGAAATATCCTCATTCAAAGTTCCGCATCAGGTCCTCCAGTGTGTCCCTCCTGCGGATAAGCCCTGCCGTCCCGTCCAGCCTTACCAGCACCTCGGCGGGCCTCAGCCGGTTGTTGTAGTTGGATGCCATGGCATAGCCATAGGCCCCTGCGTCCATCACCCCGATGACGTCTCCTTCCTCCACCCGGGGAAGCTTCCTATCCTTTGCAAGAATATCGCCGCTTTCGCAGATGTTGCCCACGATGGTGGCCACCATCTCCCCTTTGCTGCCGGTATCCGAATGTCTCCCGTAAACCTCCAGGTCGTGATGGGAATCATACATCACCGGACGCGCCAGAACATTGAAACCGATATCCGTTCCCACGTATGTAGTGCTGTAATTCTTTTTGACCGCATAGACCCTGCCCAGAAGTACGCCGCATTCGGCAACAATGTACCGTCCGGGCTCGATTTTAAAGGTGATTTTCTTACCATAGCCCTCAGTCCAGCTGTGCAGGACATCGTCCAGCTTTTCTCCCAGTTCGTCCAGGTTCAGCCTTTCCTGTCCCGCCTGCTTGTGGTAGGGTACTCCGAAGCCCCCGCCCATATCGACAAATTCCAGGTCTTCAAATTCCCCCGCAGCCGCGAGAAGGGATTTGACCCCTTCAACATAAGCGTCCCCCTGCATGAACAGGGACCCGATATGCTGGTTGATTCCCGAAAGCTTCAGGTTGTATTCCTTTACGATGGACTTTACTTCCCCGATCAGGTCAATATCGACTCCGAATTTGGTCTTTTTTCCTCCGGTCACCACCTTCTCATGGTGTCCTGCACCAACCCCCGGATTAAACCGCACTGCCACTTTTCCCCCGCGATTTATCCTTCCGAACATTTTGAGCTGCGGAATGGAGTCCACACTTACGGGAACTTCTCTGTCGATGGCGTACTTCATTTCCTCTTCCGATACATTATTGCCTATATAAAATATTTCCTCAGGCTTAAACCCGGCAGCCAGCAGAACATGGATCTCTCCGGGGGACATGGCGTCCGCGGACAGCCCTTCCTCCCTGATGATTTTCAGCAGCTGCAGATTGGAATTTGCTTTGATGGAATAATTGGGTTTAAAGTGGGGGTATTTCACCAGGTGTGAGATCTCCCGGCATTTTTCTCTCAGAATGCTTTCATTATAAACATAGAGAGGACTGCCAAATTCATTTAACAGTTCTGCAGGTGACGAATTCCCGTAAAAATTCGTCTTCTCCGAATAGTAGTTTGTCACTGTAATCACTCCTTAGGATTATTTTTCTCCTGAATTTCAATCAGCTTTATCTCATTGGTCAGAGAATCCTTAATCAGGTTTACAAGGTTTTTATTTTTTGAATAAAGGCAGGTGGCTTCCGTTTCCGACAACTCCCCCGTCAAGACCTGGGAGCTGTCCGCAATGATCCTTATCTGCCCCGGCTGCTTCTTGTTGAAAAATATCTGGGTTCCTTCAGCACGGAAGCCCGGTGAAGAAATGACCACCACCTTGAGACCCCGCCGCACCGCATCCCCTGTCTCTGCGGCAATATGCTCCATTTCAGCGGGCGCCATGGACAGGTACACCCTTTCCTTTGCCTCGTTAACAATATTCTTCATCTTATTTATTATATTACTCCTGCCGGAAATGGTTATATAGGAATCGACGGCCGCACTTCTTCCGGGAGCATTCTTTTCAATAAAATTCAATACTTCATGAAATTCCCGCTTAAGGTTTAAAACCAGTTCTTTCGGAGGAACCGCGGAATACCGGGCGGAATCCCCTTCAATCCTGTACACCCCGCCTTTTTCAGCAAGACCCGCCAGGGCCAGGTATGCGTTGGAACGTGGGATGCCGGATATTTTGGAGGCCTCATAGCCCGTCAACTCCCCTTCGCTGCAAAGTGTCACATAGAGCATGGATTCGTGCCGCGTAAAGCCCAGCCTCATGAAACAATCAATCAGATCCATTCCCCTTCTCCTTAGTGGTTTTATTTAGTACCACTATAGCTCTCTTTGAATTATTTGTCAAGGGGGTTTTCTTTGCGCTGGAAAAATGGGATTCATATGATATAATAATTCTGAAAAATCAGGTCTTCATTCAAACGCAAAGGAGATAAAACCATGAGCATAGCAAAGAAAGCTTACGGAAAACTGGCGCACGGAAGCGAGGCATACATCTTCACCCTTTCCAACGCCAATGGCGTATCCGCTGAAATAACAAACCTCGGCGGAATCATCCTTTCCCTTTCTGTACCGGACAAAAACGGCCAGCTGGCCGACATCACCCTGGGCTTTGACGGTCTGGAAGGCTATTTGAGGCCCGGACCTTATTTCGGGGCCTTGATCGGCCGTCATGCCAACCGGATTGAAAACAGTGAGTTTGAATTAAACGGGATCAACTATCAACTGGCAAAAAACGACGGTCCCAACCATCTGCACGGTGGGATAAAAGGCTTTGACAAAGTGCTCTGGAATGCATCCGTTGTAAAGAAGGACGGCATTGACGCCCTGGAGCTCACCTACAGAAGTGTTGACGGAGAAGAAAACTACCCCGGAAACCTTGACGTAAAAGTCACTTATTCCCTGACGGAGGACAACGCCCTCGTCATCGACTATTTTGCCGTTTCCGACAAAGATACCGTTGTGAATCTCACCAACCATGCCTATTTCAATCTTTCAGGCCATGCCGCAGGCAGTATTCTGGAGCATCAGCTGACGATCAACGCAGACAAATTCACCATCATAAACGACCAGTGCATTCCCACCGGGGAAATCGCCGATGTAAAAGGCACTCCCATGGATTTCACCGGCTTCACTCCCGTAGGTCCCGGACTGGCAAGCGAGTACGGGCAGATCGCCTGCGGAAAGGGCTATGACCACAACTGGGTTCTGAAGACCGGCGGGAAAATTTCCGAAAAGGCTGCCGAACTCTATGATCCCAACAGCGGAAGGCTGATGGAGATGTACACCACCAAACCCGGCGTTCAATTCTACAGCGGTAATTTCCTGGACGGAGTAGCGGGCAAAGGCGGAGCAACCTACAATAAGAATGCGGGTCTGTGCCTGGAGACACAGTACTTCCCCAATGCACTAAAGCACACGCATTTCCCTTCTCCGGTACTGAAGGCAGGAGAGGAATACAAGCACACCACCATTTACAAGTTCCGCACGATATAGTTGAGGCAAAGAAGGCCCTAATTTAGAATTTGAGGATTTTTAATGACACGTGAAAAGACGAAAACAAAAGGATTTGTGGCGCAGTTCCTATCACCGGACTCGCTCCACCAGTTCAAAAGGTATATAATAACGGGAGGGCTGGCAGCAGGGCTTGAATATGGGCTTTTCAACCTGCTGCTCATTTACGTGGGTTTATGGCATGTGTATTCCCATATCTTCAGCATGACTGCCGGCTTCATCCTCAGTTTCTTCCTTAACAAATACTGGTCCTTCGGCACAAAGGAAGACTTCACAAGGCAATTTTTCCTCACCGCCGCGTTATTCTTCATCAACCTTGGAATATCAAGCCTCGTCATCTATGGGCTTGTAAACAAGCTCCATATCCTGGAGCAACTGTCCAAAATCCTTGTGATGGGCATGATCGTTGTCTGGAACTTCATCCTGTTCAAAAAGGTAATTTACCGGCGCTGATTCAATACCTGCACACGTCAATGCTCTGGAGCCCAGAAAGCATGACCGCCTTCCTCAGAAGCGAATGGTACATGACAGGGGCTTTGAGGTTTTTGACCAGAATATTTGCCTTCAGGCCCAGCATTTCCCTCGCATACTGCCTGTGAAAACCGTCCGTTCCGCGCTGAAGGCTTTGGGCGGCGGCAATGGCACTTCGGAAGGCATAGCTCAAGCCTTCGGCAGAGCTGGGACTGATCCAGCCTCCTGCTTCCCCGATCAAAGCAATGCCCTCTATCCCCGTAGATACCTGGCTCAAAGACACGGGCCGCAATATAAAAGCCCCTTCCCGCTTCACACAGGTTCCAAGATCAAAACCAAAATTCTGCAGCTTTGCTTTCAGCTTCTCGAATTTTTCATGGGCATTGTCTTTGGGGTTCAGGGCGGAGCCCACGATCAGGTACTTATCCTTTGGAATGGTCCATGAATAGAAATCCGTGATCTCCCTGTCAAAAACGGCGGAAAAATAGGGTACGGCCTTTTTGGCTTCAAACCATTCCTGGATGGAAACATACCGCCGGGGAACAGCCTGTTTTTGCCCCAGCTGCCTGCGCACCAGAGAAAAGGCACCGTCCGCCCCGATGAGGAGCTTTGCCCTTTCCTCATGCTGCTTTCCCTTGTCTGTGAAGAGAACCCTGACGCCCCCTTCCTCCTTTGTAAAGCCTTTGAACAGGCTGGAAAGACGGACATCCACCTTTGGGGGCAGCAAGGATACCAGCCACCGGTCAAACTTTTCCCTGTCGATGTTTATATAAAAGCGCTGGTAGTATCTTTCGATGGAATTGGGAAGGTCAATGGTGCGGACCGCAAAGAGCTGCGGTCCCACAATGACTTCCCGGGGCAGGCCCAGCCCCAGCGCAGCCATTACCTTCTGCGCATCGGGAGCAACGAGGCCTCCGCAGCATTTCTCAACGCTTTTTCCCTCGGGCCGGCAATCCAGGGGACGTTTATCAATTAACAATACTCTATGGGTGTTTCCTATCAGGCGGGCCAAAGTAGCCCCTGCGGGTCCTGCTCCGACAATAGCCACATCATACATATCAAATCACCAACCCTATTATACAATATATCCAGAACGGTTGACACTATGCCCAAAATAAAAAGCGAAACTGAAGTCATGCTTCAGTTTCGCTTTTGGTGGGGAGAGATGGATTCGAACCATCGAAGTCAGAGACAACAGATTTACAGTCTGCCCCCTTTGGCCGCTCGGGAACCTCCCCATGTATCTTGGAGCTGGTGGACGGAATCGAACCCCCGACCTGCTGATTACAAGTCAGCTGCTCTACCTGCTGAGCTACACCAGCGAATTTCATTGGCAATGATGAATTGCCAATAAGTTTGTTGGCGACCCGGAAGGGGCTCGAACCCTCGACCTCTAGCGTGACAGGCTAGCGTTCTAACCAACTGAACTACCGGGCCATATAATGTAAAAACTTTGGTTTGTCCACCGGTCTACCAGCTATCAATTGAGCTAGTAGACCAGCTGACGAATTTGTTGCAATGGTGACCCATAGGGGATTCGAACCCCTGTTACCGCCGTGAAAGGGCGGTGTCTTAGGCCACTTGACCAATGGGCCATATAAATTGTTCACCATTTATGTCGAGTGTCTTTTCAACCGACGAATTATATTTTAACCAGCGCCAGACAAAAAGTCAAGCAAAAAATTATTATTTTTTTATACATTATATGGTTGACAATAAAATCCCTATCTGCTCTTGATATAAAGATGGCAAGCGCAAAAGATGATGCTTGAAAGCTCCCGTGCCGTGTGATGGGCACAGGAGCTTTCAAGTCTTATTTTACTGCTGTCTTAACACAATATCGTCAAACTGTACCCAGGCATCATAGCCCACCGACCAGAAGCCTCCGAACACCGTAATGCTGGTGTTGGCTCCGGAATTGAAATCAACCGCCACTTCCGAGTAATTGGGCCTGTTTCCGCTGAAATTGAATTCTTTCAGCACTGAGCCGTTAGGGTTTCTTACTCCGAAATAGCCTTTATTGGTGAAGTTGTTGGAGTTTTTAATGTATCCCGTGAGCCGGTAATTGGTGTTGGGCGTCACCGCGATGGTCTGCTTAAGGCAGTTCCAGATGTCGGTGGTCGCCGTCCGTATATAGGCGTTGTTGCTGCCGCTGTTTGCAAAACCCAGTCCCCGGTCGATGCCTTTTGAATCGGCACCTTCCGTCTGCCAGGGCGATGAAATGACCGCGGTGGTCTGGTTTTCAAAACCGCTGTCCTGTACCAGGTTCGGGTTTACATTCGCCGCATAGTATACCTCCAGCTCGGAAATGGACGTAAATTTGGAGGCGCCTCCCGGAGCTCCTACGATCCTTACCGCATCCCCCCAGGTGTCGTCAAAGCTGAGGGTGTAGGTGATGTTGTTTCCTGCGGTGCTCACGGGATTCATCGTAAGGCCGGTGACGTCAATCCAGTTGAAATTCCGCCGCACCTGTACCCGGAGGTTATCAAAGCCTCCTCCGTCGCTGAAGATGGTGCCGGTGGTGTATACAAGCCGGTTCATGTTATAAGCTTTGGGATATTTGTAGCCCCAGTAGTCCTCGGTTTTGAGCACGCCGTTCCAGCTGTCCTCCGACTGGTTCCGGTTGCCGTCGTTGAGAAAGCCTTTATTGCCGAAGTGGAAGCAGGTACTGAAGGGCACAACGCCCGGTGCATTGGCAGGGAGGGCGAGATTGCTGCTATTCTTCCCGTTGGATGGAGTACTGGACGTATAGGGCTGTACCACCAGCTTCCTTAAAGAATAGCAGTAGTTGGTGGCCGCTCCCATAAAGGTATTGGACTGCACCCACATGGTCTTGCCGTCGGAGCTTATAAACTTGGAGGGAATGGTGGTAGCATAGCCTCCGTTCTTTGCGGATGTCCAGATATATGCCCCATAGTCCTTGGACAGGAACTTCTTCCATGGTCCGAAGGGCGAGGGGGATTCGTAGAATTCGAAGGTGTATTCCGTCCAGGCGCTGTATATATACCTGTTCAGGGGCTGGTTGTATACGATGCTGCCCTGGGAGATGATGGTGAAATTTTTCGGGTCATTCCCCCGGCCCGGAGCAAAGCAGGTATTTACGTACAGCCTGGTATCATCCTGCAAAACGGGTTTCTTGGCGTTGATGTCGGCAGACCAGGCCGCATTGCCGTTCAGGTCCCCCGTATAGAACTCCCATTTGGAACGGTCCATGATGCTTGCCTTGGGAACTCTTGCAAGGAACAGCTGGGTGGGGTCCTGCACACGGTCGTTGAAGGAATCCCTCCAGTTGTTGTCGATGCCGTAGGCATAAACATATCCGTCGGTGCCGTATTGATTGTTTTTGCCGTAATCCAGGAACATGATGGTGGTAAACTTGTAATTGCCAAACATGGGGGCACTGTTGTCCCAGGTCCAGGTGCGTCCCTTGTCGGTGGATTTGCAGATGGTGGCCGCAGGCGCATCATTGAAATCCGTATTGAGGTCCTGCACGGCACAGTAAAGGACTCCATCCACGCAGATCATGCCGGTGGGCTTACGGTTGTAGTTTCCCGCCGTCCATATCCGGGAAATGTTGGAGGTCAGAACTGCACCGGTGATATTTCTGCTGTAGGGATCACCGCTGATCCTATTTGCATTGATGTCCGCAAAGCTTGTACCGAAGCCTTTTCCGTCTCCATTGACCCCATAGAGGTTTCCATCCTCAGCCCAGGCCACGGGCCACAGATCCCCGTCGCTTCCGGGTACGTTGTAGGTTGAGCATTCCTCGATGTCCGCATAGGAGAAAAACGTGCTCCAGGCCGGTGTTACCGCCTCTGCTTCAATGGCAGGCGTACCGATGAAGCAGGAAGTGACCACAAATACCATGACAAGCAGATATACTACCCGTTTCCTTAAACCAACCTTTTTAAACATACCTTAACTCCTCCTTTGATAAGCAAAATTTTATCCACCTACCGCTTCGATGCCCTCCGTTATCCGGCACCGCTTTGTCTTTTGCTTTTGGCCCCCCTCCTTTCTTTCGGCCTTTTCTGCTTGATTGTATTAAAATATGCGCAATTCTCATACGATAGAGTTATTGGCAAAAGGACACTTTTTTTGGTTTTATTGTCTGGCAGCTCCGGGGGCCCCGGGAACCTTGTTGCTGCGCAATAAAAAGAACCGTTATCACATACCGGTTCCTGGTTAGCATACACTTTTATTGGTTTATGGGATTTTTGGGTTTACTACTTGATCCGTTTCATAAGGGGGTGATCTTGTTTGAGCTCCAGCAGGTCCCACAGATTCCCGTACAAATCCTTAAATACTGCAACCATCCCATAGGATTGCTCTTTTGGCTCCCGGACAAACTCTATTCCCTTTGAGACCATTTCCTTATAGTCTCTCCAAAAATCATCGGTGTTTAAGAACAAAAAAACCCTTCCACCACACTGACTGCCTATAAATGCCTCCTGTTCAGGCTTCGATGCTCTTGCAAGCAGTATTGTGGTACCAACTGATCCGGGGGGAGATACCACTACCCACCGCTTGTCCTGTTCAGGCTGATAAGTATCTTCAACCAGGGTAAATCTAAGCTTCTTTGTGTAAAACTCTATCGCCTCATCATAATCCCTCACAACCAGCGCTATGTGAACAATTGACTGAACCATTTTTCCGTACCCTCCTGATTTTGGACTTTTCACCTATTTGTTTTAATATAAAATATCATAGCATATCCTTTCATATCGTTCCACAAGGCATCTAAAAAGCACTGGCCTTTTGACGGCCAAGAACCCTGTAATCGTTAAGACTACAGGGTTCTTGCACCCGCCCTCTCTCCTCCGTGAATAATTCTATTTGTCCAGAAGCCTGTAAATCATTACTGTCTGCCGCGCTGTTGCCTTTTCAATCTTTTCCTTTAGAAAGTATAAAGACTGTTCTTTTAATGAATATCTTACGAGTGCCAGAATAGGGGAGGCAAAACGGTTGATGGGGGAGCGCCCCGGCATGCTGCTCAAAGATAGTGTACCGTCTTGATGCCACGCGGGCAGCATAGGCCGACTAACTCGTCCACATGTGCTGTCGCCAGACATTCAACCGTATCGGCTGCACCATAATAAATCTTTACTTCTCCGTCGTCTTCAAGAATCATCCCTCCGGGGAAGATGACATCATTTCTGAATCCATCCCTTTCATACACCGCCTCAGGCGCGATAAGCGGTTCTTCAGATATTCCTATAACCCTGGAAGGATCATTTAAATCAAGCAGCATAATTCCTGCTGAATACCGTTTTTTCCATGTCTCCTCCCAGCCATTCTTTCCTCTTTCCCTGTCTATATCAACCGCGTGAAAAGTTGTCAGCCAGCCATATTCAGTCTTTACCGGAGGTGCTGCAGGACCTGTCTTATCATTTGCAAAAGGTACATCCTCAACGGCGAGAACAAGCTTTGAATTTCCCCAATATTTCATATCGGGAGAATCAGACATCCAGGTATCAAACCTGTCTATGCCTCCACGGCTGTATACCGGAAACGGTCTTTCCAGCCGCACATAGTGACCGTTTATTTTCTCTGGAAAAAGCACCATGTTCCTGTTATCCGGAACTGTAAGGCTGAGTATTTCAAATTTGTCAAAATCCTCGGTGGAAGCAATTCCTCCCCTCAGGCCGTGCTTTGTGTCAACAGCAAAACACATGTAGCATTTGCCTTCAATAACTGTCAGGCGAGGATCGTAGGCCCTAAGGATCTCATCGTCTTTAAGTTGAAAGCATGGCCTGGGCTGCACATCCCACTTTATACCATCCTCACTATAAGCCAGCCCTATATTGGTACCTTCAAAATTATTCCCTCCTGAGTAGCCATAATCATTGCGGAACACCATAACATATTTCCCCTGGTATTTTGTAACACCCGCGTTGAAAACCAAATCAGCTTTAAATGGGATATCCTTTGCAGATAGCACAGGGTTATGGGGATATCTTTTAATAACCGTACTTGACTTCAAGCTTCCAATTTTCTTCTCCGTCATTTTCACTACCTCCGTAATCTATATTGAACCCGAAAGAAATATTCGATATTATTTATCCTTTAACCGATCCCTGGGTGATTCCAGCGATGAAGTACCTGTTCATAAAAAGGTATACGATCAATATCGGAATGATCGACAATACCGTTCCGGCCATCATGAGATTCCAGGCCGTTACGCCCTCTCCCTGATCCTTCAGCATGACAACGCCAACTGTCAGCGGCCTTATCTCTGGACGTGAAAGTGAGAATGCCAGTGGCCGCATAAAGCTGTTCCAGGCTTCTCTGAACTGTAGAATTGCCACTGTAGCAATAATAGGCTTTATCATTGGAAAAATTATCTGGTAATATATTCTGAAGAAACTCGCGCCATCAATTCTTGCAGCCTCGTCAATCTGTTTTGATATACCGTTGCAGTAGCCCATGACAATTATGGCGTACAGCGGCTGTCCAGCAGCAACCTGAGTGATAATCATTCCCCAGACTGAATTTAAAAGGCCAAGGTTTTTGCAAAGAAGGAAAATCGGATACAACGTTACCGCCTCAAGGAGGAACAGCATAAATCCAAAAATCCCGATTATCAGCTTATTTCCTGGAAACTCTGAACGGGACAGGGTATAGCCTGCCATCGTTGTCGTTATTATCGTCCCGATTACGGATGCTCCGGCAAAAACAATGCTGTTTAGTGTATATCTTGAGAAGTTTGCCTGCTCCCATGCAGTAACATAGTTTTCAAAATGCAGTTTCTGCGGTATAATCACCAACCCTCCCACAAGAAAATCCTCAAGGGATTTGAAAGAGCCGCCGATTGCATAAATAAGCGGGAAGCATGTACATGATATAACGATTGCCATGAAAATATATAAAAGCACTTTGAGTTTGTTTCCCATTAAAACCACACCTCTTCCGAGTATATTGAAGGCTTATGCGTCTTCGAATTTTTTTGTCATAAACATATAGATGGCGGTGACTATGCCTACAAGAATAGTTGCAACTATACTTACAGCAGATGCATATCCAACCTGCGAATTGGCGTTTTCAAAATAGTACCTGAAAATGTACATTGCCATTACCTCGGTTCCATTTCCAGGACCTCCGTTCGTAAGAGCTTTAACGGAATCAAAGAGTTTTAAAGCATTTATTATTGAAAGAGAGGTAATAATCTGAAACATCTTTCCCATCATGGGCAGCGTTATTTTGAAGAAAGTAGCACTTCTCCCTGCCCCATCAATTTTTGCACTCTCATAGACATCTTCCGGAATCCTCTGAAGGGCAGATAAGAAAAGCACCATATAAAAGCCAACACCGCTCCATGTGCAGAAAATGATTACTACCAGCTTTGCAAGCCATGGGTCTCCGAACCACTCTATGGGCTGGGTGATAAGTTTGAACTCTTGAAGAATTGCATTTACTATTCCGTTATAGGATGAAAACATGAAAAAGAATATTATTCCCATTATTGCCGTACTTGTTATATTGGGAACAAATATCACCGCTCTGAAAAAATCCCTGCCGGTAAACTTTATATTCAGGAGTATTGCAAGCAGTAATGCCAGGGGAAGCTGTATCGCCGGTATTCCTACGCCCATAATTACCGTATTCCAGACCGTAATCCACCATGATGAATCTTTAATAACGGTCAGGTAGTTTTCCAATCCGACGAATTTTTCCGGACTAAATCCGTTAAATTCAGTAAAGCTATAGCCCAATACGTATAGGATAGGATATATGCCAAAGAGAGATATCAGGATTATAGTGGGCAACATCATCATATATTGCTCTTTAAAACTAAAAATTGTTTTTATACAGGACTTTTTCGGTCTATTGGTTGTCATTGTTGTTATTGTTGTTTGCATACCCATTCTCTCCTCATGGAGATTTATAAAAAAGAGGGATTCCTTCATCCCCGCATCCCTCTTTTTTATACCTCAAAATATTTTTATAGGTTTATAAGCTCTAGTAAATCTCACTGTCGTTTTAAATCCTCTTGTGTCAGCACACCATCTGCTATCGCTTTTTCCAGCGCTTCGTCATACCGTTTATTCAGGTCCTGTATTGCTGAATCCAATTCTTTGCCAATATCTCCATTGCTTGATTTGGCATACAAGTTAGTAAACACTTTGTTCCTGTCATCCCCTTTCAGGGTCAAGAATTTATGTGGCTCTATGGACGGTATTTCTAAATCACTTGTATCGAATGAGCCTTTTACACCCTGTAATTTCAGTTCGGACACAGGCAATGCCGACTCCTCATTTGCCGCGTTATAGGTTCTTGGGGCGGGCATGAACTTGTTTGCCAGATCCTGGCTTGTTATCCATGTCTGGTAAAATTTCTTGGCCGCATCTATATTTTTAGATTTTCCGATGGCGTAAGCCACACCATTTTCCGCCCAATATTTACCTTTTGTGCTGCCTTCAAATACAGGCAGTGGGGCAACATCCCAATTAGCAGTGGTTTTAAGCTGCACAGCATAGTTGCCGACCATCCAGTTGCCGTCGATGTACATCCCTATCTTGCCCTGTGAAAAATTTGCTCTCAAGGGATCTATCCCGAGTGTTATATATCCGGGGAAAAGGGAACCATCCTTCTTCAAATCCAGATAGTAATTGAATAGCTTCTTGCTCAATTCCATATCAAACTTGCCTGTCTTTTTGTCATAGCCATATCTTCCGCCATTACCCATCGCAATATTGATAGGATCTATGATTCTTTCCCATATCTGTCCGACGCCAAGGGGGAGTCCAAAACCATAGAATTCGCCTTTTCCGGCTTCGGTAATCTTCTTTGCCACGGTTCTCATTTCTTCCAGTGTCTGTGGCGGCTTTTCAGGATCAAGGCCCGCTTTTTTGAAGACATCCTTGTTGTAAAGCAGTCTATATGCACTTATTCTTACCGGGATTGTATATGGCTTGCCTTTATACAGGTAATCAAACTGCTTCAACGTATCCGGATGAAATTGTTTTTTTAAATCGTCTGTCCACAAGTCGTCAACAGGTACAATCGCATCTTGATTTGCCAGCTCAGGAATTGTAAGTCCGGTACTGACCTCGAACACCTCCGGAGGAGTCCCTGCTGCAATGGCCATCTTTACAATGTTTGCATAGTTGTCGCCATAGTACTGGTATTCAATTTCAATATTTTTTTCAGCTTTTTGGAACTTATCGATGATTGCATTTACTCCAGGGTCGGCAGAACTTCCTCTTGCCCACACTTTTATTTTTGTTTTTTCCTTTTGAGCTTCTTTTGCAGTATCTTCTGCCGTTTTTTTAGAAGCCTCTGCATTTTGCGTGTTTGTGTCTTTCTTTTCACCGGAGCCCGAACAACCTGCCAGTGAACTGATCGCCATACTGGAAACCACAACTGCCGCTAAAAGCTGCTTAAGAATTTTAGTCATTTTCCCCATCCCCTCATATTTTGTTTTATTTTACACTTTGATTATACGGGCTGCTCTGATTCAAAAGTGTAACTTTGGTTAGTTAAAAGTGTAATATTGTTAGGTTGTTTGAAAATATTTTTTGGGGACTCTGGCAGGGATAAAAGCTTAAAAATGATAAAAAAACCCCTTGTTGTTATTCAACAAAAGGTTTTCGAACCGGATTATATTCTGCTCTGTCTGAAGGGTTTAAACAGCCGGCGTGTTTACGGCATAAGGTCTTCTTTAGCCACAAGCCCATCGCGAATCGCTTTATCAAGAGCTTCGTTATATCTCCTGTTAAGGTCCTCAATCGCAGCATCAAGCTCTTTCCCGATATCTTTGTCGCCCGCTTTTACAAACAGTTTTGTAAACACCTTATTCCTGTCATCACCCTTTAAGCTAAGGAATTTATGGGGTTCTACAGCCTGAATCTCCAAATCTCCTGTGTCAAAAGCTCCTTTAACGCCTTGAAGCTTCAATTCGGCAATGGGCAGGTTTGACTCTGCATTTGCTATGTTCAACGTCCTTGGTACAGGCATAAATTTGTTCGCGAAGTCCTGATTGGTTATCCATACCTTGTAAAATTTCTTTGCCGCTTCTATTTTTTTCGATTTGGCAATTGCGTAATTCACTCCGTTTTCGGCCCAGTACTTTCCTTTATTACTGCCTTCAAATACGGGAATCGGAACAATATCCCAGTTTGCTGCCGTTTTAAGCTGTACTGCATAATTTCCCACCATCCAGTTGCCGTCAATGTACATCCCGATTTTACCTTGAGAAAAGTTAGCCCTTAATGAATCAATGCCCATCGTTGCATAGCCGGGAAAAAGTGACCCATCCTTCTTCATATCCAGGTAATAGTTGAAGAGCCTTTTGCTTAATGCCATATCAAACCTGCCTGTTTTCGTATTAAAGCCGCAAATACCGCAGTCACCCATGGCAACACTAATAGGGTCTAAAACCCTTTGCCAGACCTGCCCCACACCCAGAGGAAGTCCAAAGCCAAAGTATTCATCGTTCCCCGCCCCGGTGATCCTTTTTGCCATAGCCCTCATTTCTTCAAGGGTCTGCGGCGGTTTTTCAGGATCAAGTCCCGACTTTTTGAATAGGTCCTTGTTATAGAGAAGTCTGTAGGTACTTATTCTTACAGGTATTGTGTATACTTTCCCCTGGTATAGATAGTCTTTTTGCTTTAGCGTGTCCGGATGGAATTGCTCTTTCAAATCCTCTGTCCAGATGTCATCCAGGGGAACTATCACGTCCTGTTTTGCAAGGTCCGGAATGGTCAGCCCGGTGTTGACCTCAAATACTTCAGGCGGAGAACCGGCGGCAAAAGCTACCTTCACCACATCGGCGTAATTATCTCCATAGAATTGGTACTCCACCCTGATATTCTTTTCCTCATGATAGAACCTGTCAATGATGGCATTTACTCCAGGGTCGTCAGCGCTTCCCCGTGCCCATACCTTGATGGCCGTCTTCTCTTCCGGCTCCAATATTTCCGAAAAAACCACAGGGGTCCTGGCTCCATTGGAATTCTTCATTTTTTCATCCTTAGAGCTGCCGGAGCTTGTACAGCTTACCAGCGTATTCATTGCCATATATGCTGCCATTCCAAGTAAAAGTCCCTTAAGTGCTTTAGGCATTGCAACCATCCCTTCAGTAAAAATTGCTCTATCTACTGATTCTTATTGGTATGAAGAAGAATGTTCTTTCTATAGTCAAAGGGGGATACTCCCGTATTTTTTTCAAAGACTTTGCTGAAGTACTGGCTGCTGTTATATCCGAGCTTTTCAGCCAAATCCTGAATTCTTATATCGGAGCTCACCAGAAATTTCTTAGCCTTTTCAATCCTTATCCATGTCAGGTAATCAGTAAAGCTGTATCCCGTAGCCTGTTTAAAAACCTGGCTCAGATAGGAGGGATTGATATAAAACTTGTTGGCAACCTCTTCTCTGGTAGCCTCCTGATAATTATCCTCAAGATATTTTTTTATCTTATGTATCAGCTGGTCCGTTTGTCTGACAGGTTGAGCGGCAAAGCTGTCAACAAGCGTAAAAATGACTTCTTTCATCCATCCCTGAAGCTCAACATATGTCTTAAATCCTTTTAGGTACTGTATAGTGAAGTACTCTTCCTTAAAAATTCCTGAAACACCAGCATTGCCTATTGCCATGCTTTGTCTCAGCATGGCAAGAATATTGATGCACTCAATGTAAATCTGAGCAGGTGAATTCCTGACCTCTCTGATCATATAGTGAAACAGCTTTTCCAGCAGCTTTTCCGAAGCCTCCTTGTCGCAGGCTTCCACCTTGCTGATTAATTCCCTCTCCAGGGGAACGGGCTTAAACTGGATTTCCCCATATTCATTTCGAACATCGTCGATATGGATAATTGCATTTTTCCCATAGATAAACTTTTTTTCAAGAGCAATTTTTGCTTCATTATAGGATACAGACAGCATATCCAGACCATCATATATGGAACCAATGCCTGCAGATAGTGTTACACCCAAATATTCAAAGACTGTTTCTTTTATTTCTCTCAGTAAATCAAGCTTTTCAATTTTTGAATTTCTTTTTTTACTGGGGCAATTGATAAGCACTGATTTTTCATCATCATAGCTAAAAAAGACACCCGCATTTGTTTTATTGACTACCTCTTCAACAATATTGTCTATGGCGAATTTCAATGTTCTTTTGTCTTCAGGCTTTTCGAAGCCTTTAACGGAAAAATCATCTATTTCCAAAAGGGATATGTAGTACTTATCAGCGTAATGTCCAAACTCAAGCAACTGCCAGATCCGCTCCAGCTCCGAAGGGCTTTCAACCTTCCCTTCCACAATATCCTTCAAATACTTTTCTCTGGCTGCATTCTGCATATTGTGCAGGGTGGCAGACATTTTCCTGTCTCTTTGGAGCTTATTCCGGGCTTCCTCAATTTCGGTTCGCACTTTATTCAGCTTCTCTAAAAGCTCATCCCTTGATACAGGTTTTAAGAGGTAGCAGGAAGCACCTTTTTCCAAGGCTTGCCTGGCATAGTCAAAATCACTGTATCCACTTAGAATGATGACTTTGGACAAAGGCAACATATTCTTTATATGGTCTATCATTTCAAGACCCGTTAATACCGGCATTCGAATATCTGTAATTATAATGTCGGGACTTTCCTGCCTGGAAAGCTCCAGTCCTTCTTCGCCATCAAAGCCTGTGCCAATTACCTTAAATCCGTTTTCTTCCCAATCAATCAGTACTTGAAGCCCTTGAACAATTGTCTCTTCATCATCAACCAGCAGAACCTTGAGCATATTGACCTCCACGTTCTAAAAGGATAGACTTACTGTAGTCCCTTCACCATAGCTGCTGTCAATTTCAATTCCGGACTTTTCTCCGTAGTGCAGTTTTAATCTTCTATTTATGTTCCTCAGCCCGATTTTTGCCTGGAGATCCTCACCTTCCAAACCAAGTGACGCCCTTAGTGCCTCCAATTCATCATGACTCATGCCTGTACCGTTGTCAAAGACTTTAATGATGGTTTTCTCTCCCTCAACAAAGCCTGTAATTAATATTTTCCTGTCGTTTTTCTTCGGTTCAAGTCCATGGTATATTGCGTTTTCAATTATTGGCTGGAGGATAAACATGGGGACCACCATTTTCAGTAGAATGTCATCAATTTTTATCTCCATCTGAAATTTCTGTTTGTATCTTATATTTTGAAGGCTGACATATCTTTTGACGTAGTCAAGCTCCTCTTGAAGAGTCACAAATTTCTTTCCTACATTTGCACAGGTTCTTAAAAGCTTGCTCAATTCTTCTATCATTTCAGCAGCCTCCGCATCTTTATTTATGACTGCTTTCATGCGGATACCGTCAAGTGTGTTGTAAAGAAAGTGGGGATCTATTTGCCCCTGCAAAACCATCATTTCAGCTTCTTTTTTCTTTACCTCCATTTCAGCATTTGATTTCATCAGCACCTTTATATTCTCAATCATGCTGTTAAAACCCTTTGAAAGTATAGCTACCTCATCACGTGACTTCAAGAATACTTTGGTGTCCAGATTTCCTTCTTCTACTTTTTTCATACCTTTCAACAGCTTTCCGACGGATGACGTAACCGCATATGAAATGACGATTGAAAAAGCTAAAGCCATTATTCCACTAAAAATAGCAATAAATATAGTTGTTGTATCAATGGCATGCAAATCTTTAAGCAGAATTTTTTCCGGCACGATGAAAGCGGTCGTCAAACCCGTATACTCAGATTTTACATAGCTTATGACCTTTATATCCTCATCTTTGTTAATCTTGATTGTACCCTTTTTCCCCGTAAGCTCACTGGAAATACTGCTATATTCATCCATGCTGAGATCGGTTCCGGTATTATAAACAGGCGCTCCATTTTTATCTAAAATTATAACGCGGTTATCCTCAAGTTCACCTTTTTTGCATATTTCATCCAAGATATTGGTTCTTCTGTCGATTTTTATTATCCCCTGTATATTGCTATCAGAAAAGGTTCTTATTTTCCTTACAACAGAAAACACCTCATAAACACGATTAACCTCATTAAGGTGGGGAGGCAGCACAGCAAACAATTGTTGACTATTGTCAAATTCCCTGTACCACTCCTCCATTTGCATATCATATCCGTAAGGAGTATAGCTATCGACTCCTGATACGAAAATTTCCCCATGGTTATTCCGAATGAATATTCTGTCAATATCCCTGCGGAAATTCAGTATCCTATCCATAAATGTTTTTATGTATATATATCCAGAGTTATCCTCTTTACTGCTGATACCCTTTTCATTAAGGCTCTTTATAAGCATTTCATCTGAAATCGCAGTTTGAGTGTGCCTGTCCAATTCATCCACAGTCTTATCAATTTCTGAACTCATTTTCTCCGCCAATAATTGAGAATACTGCAGCGACTGGCCCGTAATAATAGAAGAAGCATAATAGACACTCACCTTCTGCAAAGTAACGATAAGAATCATTATTATAAGTGAATAGCTTAAAATAAGTTTTAGTTTAATGCTCATATAGTTAAGTGGGTTGAATTTTGATATAAAAGAGTTGGTGAAGT
>JAFADI010000115.1 GCA_023424965.1 Bacillota bacterium | reverse complement strand
CATCCCCCAATCCGTAAAGCGCACCCACCGCTCCGTATTTTAATGCACCTGTGCTTGCGGCCAGGTCCACGGTAAACTGCTGATTGGCAGCAAAACCAACCGTTGCCGGAACCGAAGACAATACCATTACAATACCTAAAACCAAAATCAGAAGCTTTTTAACATGAACATTTTTCATCATATACTCTTACCTCCTTTTCATATTTAACCTGAAATCCTCCGTGTCTTTTTGCAAAACTATATAATTTCCCACATGAAGCAGTTTAAATTGGCAGCTTCTGTGCTCAAATTATATATAAGCTGTCGTCTGCATATTTTGCTTAAAGCATAAAGGCCTGTCCCCCTTTCTCTCAATTCTGTTCTGTGTACACCGGTGCCGATCCATCTTTGCCGCTTCCCACCCCCTTTCAAGGTTTTCGGAACAAAACCCGCAATGGATGTCAACTGCTACAGCACGTTAACTCAGCTCAATTCCGGAAGGATTGTCCCGGTTGCAGTACTCACGGACCTCTCCTTTAAAGCAAATATTGACGGTCCCTTTATTCAGCAGCTGTATATTGACTCTGTCATGCCTGACTGCCAGCCGCAGTCCCATTCCCCTGTAGACCAGTGAAAACTCAAGGCTTTCCCAGTGCGCAGGAAGTAAGGGGTCTATCTCCAGGTAGTCTTTTTCCGCTCTTACCCCTGCAAAGCCCTCCACCACGCTCTGGTAGGCGCCTCCATGGCAGGCGGTATGAAGCCCTGTTTCCGTCTCATCTTTTACATCTTTCAAATCCATGTTCACAGACAGCCCGAACATCCTGTAAGCGTCGTCAAGCCGTCCCGCAAGAGCGGCCCCATAGGAGTATACTCCGGGAGACAGGGAAGAAAAATGCAGGCTCCTCTTCAAGTAGTAATCAAAGGTGGACCTTATGACCTTTTTGCTGAAGCCTGAAGGATTCTGGCAAATTGCCTGAAGGGCATCCGCCTGTTTTATCAGCTGTGTCCTGTTTGCATCCTCCTGGAGGGCATCCTGCCTTTCAATATCCGGTAATCCCCTGCCTACTTCAGCGTGGGGATATACAGGCAGTCCTCTGTCGGAATACTTCTCCACCACGGAGTCTCTTAGTTTGAAATAGCCTTCGAACTGTTCTATGACATCATCCTTGATTTCAGGAAGGTATATCCTTTCTCCAATCCCCTTAAGCTCCGAAAGCTCACCGGGTGTTATGGCATTTATTTCCTGAAGGTCATACCGCTGCTTTTCATCGCAGTTCTCATAGTATTCAAAGAAAGCTCCGAATACCAGCTTTGTAAGGTAGTTTGTATAGTAGTTGTTGCTTACGGTTTTATGGTATTCATCGGGCCCCATTACGTTTCTTATCTCATATTTGTCCGCTTCCTTCTTATTCGTTTTCAGCAGAAAGCTCCTCCAGAAGCGCATGCCCTCCAGAACCAGCCGGCTCAGGTCTGTCCTGAAGGAGTATTCGTCATTTGTCCTGTATAAGTACTTGAAGCAGGCAAAAGCAACATCGGAAACGATGTGGTACTGGTCCAGTATATGGCGTCTTATGACCACACCGTTTTCCTTGACGGTATTTCTTATTCCCTCTTCTCCCTCATCGGTAGACTGCCATGCCCACAAGCAGCCTTCAAAGCCCATAAGCCGGGCTCTTTGCTTTGCCTTTTCAAGAGTATTGCACCTGAACTTCAGCAGATTTCTGGCTACTGTGGGGGCGGTATTGAGATAAAAAGACAACAGGTAAGCCTCCGTATCCCAGAAATAATGGCCCCCGTAATGCTCCGTCGAAAGCCCTTTTGCACCAATGGCAAATCTTGAAGTGTCCTCACTGCCCAGAGCAAGCAAATTGAATATGTTGAACCTTAAAGCAAGGTCGTTTTCATCATCACCGTCAATCTTCACGTCCGCCTGGTCCCATCTGGATGAAAGGATGCTCACCGACCTGTCAAGCTCCTTCTCAAACCCGTTGTATTTCATTCTTTGCAGCTTGGACAGGCAGATTTCCTTCAAAGACTCTTCGGTCACATCTCTTGAGTCGGTAACGGCAAAGTATTTATAGAAGCTCACTTCCCGGCCTTTTTCCAAATGGAATTCCATTGCTTCTCTGACCTTTTCTCCGTATATCCTGCGGCTCCTTTTCTTTATTTCCGCTCCCTCGCATGCCACGTGCGTTCCGATATCCACCAGATAGCCCCTGTCACGCATTTGTATGCGGCTGTAAAAGTCTTCGTCATACTGGTCATTGATGGCCAGAGTGTTGCAGTGCCTTACCTGTTCATCATAGAGATAGCTGCCCTCTCTGCTTGGCAGCGAGGCGTCATACTCCGACATGATTTTCATACTGCCGCTGAAATTGCAGGAGGATATCTTTACTCTGACTGCGCCGCAGTTTTTGTCATAAAAGCTTAAAAATCTTGTACTTTCAAGGGTAAAAGTTTCTTCCTGCCCCACCCTGTAAATTATTTTTCTTTCCACGGTGCCATCCTTCATATTCAGGCTGCGGCTGTATCCCAGTACCTGGACGGTGTCCGGAGACAGCTTCTGTCCCTCCACCTCTGCATACAATGTAATAAAATTGGGGAAATTCACAATTTCGGATACAAGGCACTCGGACCGATCGAACATACCGGCTATATAGAGTCCGGGCAGGGAACCTTCCGGCAGCTCATCCTCGACCCCTCTTATGCCCATATAGGTGTTTCCCAGCGTCATGATGCTTTCGCGGAAATTCAATCGCTCCCTTTCATAGGAGTCATATTGTAGAACATAATTCTTCATTGACTGCACCCCCTATGAAGAGTTTTTTTATATCTTCCAGCGTCAGGGCTTCCATGCTGCCATATACAACGTCTGCGTTGGTAAGAATATCGGGGCTGCCAAGGCCCACAGCCATCATCCCTCCTTTTTTTGCTCCTGCGATACCCGCATATGCATCTTCAAGGACCACGCATTCGCAGGGCTTAACTCCCAGTCTTTCTGCGGCCAGCAGGAACACTTCCGGGTCAGGCTTGGGTCTGGTAACGTCGGAGCCTCCCACGACGGTGTCAAAATAATCGGCGAGTCGAAGCCTGTCCACGATAAATCCCGCACTTTTACTTGCCGAACATACGGCGCTTTTTATGCCGCCGGCTTTCAGTGCTTCCAGGAAGTCCACAACCCCCGGCAGTACTTCCCCGGGTTTTAACAAACCGATCATTTCCAGGTACCAGTTGTTCTTCACTTCGGCCATTTCCGATCTTTCTTCTGTGGTATATTTCCTGCCGCTTCTTTCCAGAATTATCTCAAGGGAAGCCATACGGCTTACTCCCTTGAGCCTTTCATTTATTTCTTCGTCAAAATAGATTCCTTCCCTGTCTGCGAGCCTCTTCCATGCAAGGTAGTGATACCTGGCGGTATCCACGATGACTCCGTCCAGATCAAACAAAACTGCTTTCAATTGCGGCTTCATGCTCCCTCCTATGGTGTGACCAGGACCTTTCTTATGTTTTCCTTGCCCTCCCTGATGGTTTGGAGCATGGCGGGTATGTCCCCAAGCCCTATCCTGTGGGTTATCATGTCCGACAGGTCGATAACGCCCGAGGTTAGCAGGTCCATGGCCTTTTCGTGTCCGTAAACGGTGTAATCATGGTTGTAGCCTGCTGAAAAAACAGCGGTGGCGTTTTCATGGATCTGGTAGAAGTCGCTTACGGTAGGAACGGTACACACTCCGAACATTCCTATTTTGCCCTTTCTCCTCACCAGTGCGGGCATTATTCTTATGGTTTCGGGTACCCCGGCCGCATCAATTACCACATCGCATTTCAAGCCACCGGTATATTCCTTTACTTTTTCCAGGACATCCTCTTTTGCCGGGTCAATTACATATGCTGCACCGTGCTTTAAGGCAAATTCCCTCTTTTCGGGGTGAGGCTCTGAAACAATGATTTTGGTTGCACCGCCTGCCTTGAGCAGCTTCAGGATATAGCTGCCCGCACCTCCGCAGCCCAGCAGCACTGCCGTATCTCCGATTCTCAGCACCTGTTCCACCATCAGGTATGCCGCCGTGAGCATTTCCAGCAGCGCCCCCTCTTCAACGCTCAAACTGTCTGGAAGCTTCAGATAATCAATATTTGCAACGGTATACTCGGCAAAGCCCCCCGAACAGTTCCAGCCTCTCAATGTCACCCGGTCGCCCGGTTCAACATCCTTTACCATCGACCCCTTCTTTATTACCGTTCCACAAATTTCATGCCCCAGGGTGAAGGGAAGCTTTACACCCACCGGCCCATTATAAAGGTGGGTCCCTTCCAATATGTGCAAATCGGTCAAATTGCAGATACAAACCGCGTCATTTTTAATCAGTATGCTCTTTTCATCAAACAATTCCGGAACAGGTACCTCTCTCACTTCAAGCTTCTCCCTGCCGGTAATCTGAACTGCCTTCATGGTTTTTGGAATCATGGTTCCGACCTCCTGAATGTGAATTAATTTTCAATGGCTATTTTTATTACTTCTCCGGGGTTTCTCTTCAAAAGCTCGAAGGCCCGGTTTATATCTTTCAGGGAAAACCTGTGTGTAACAAAAGCATCTAGCTTTATTTTACCTTCGGAAATCAACCGGATAGCCCTTTTGTAGGGTAAATCCGGTTCAATGAACCGGCAGGAACCTATTGTCAGCATGGTCTGCCCATAGTCATGCATCCTGGAAAAGCTGTATTCCGCATTTGTGGGGGGAACTCCAAACTGGAGGATTGTGGCGCCATACCTTTTTGCCACATATGGAGCCGTCTCCACTGTTTCCCTGACACCGGCCGCTTCGATGACCACATCGGCCCCTATTCCCCTTGTGTAGGCTCCGACCTTTTTAATGACATCCTCATGGCTTGCATTGATGGTATGGTCTGCCCCAAAGCTTTTTGACAATTCAAGCTTCCTGTCGTACAGGTCCGTGGTGATAATCCTGGATGCCCCCATGGCTGCGGCCATTTGGGTAAAAATCAGTCCGGCTGCTCCCTGGCCCAGTATGACCACCGTATCTCCAGGCAGTATATTCCTTGCCGCCATCTGGTATACTTTCATTGCAAGCTCCGCCAGTGCCGCCTCGGTCCAGGTCATGTCAAAAGGTATGTGCTGGATTTTGTCGGTCGTGGTACAGGCATATTCCGCATATGTCCCCCAGCATTCGCAGGCAACCCTGTCACCGGGCCTGAAACCCGCAACCAGTCCGCCTGTTTGGGTAATAATCCCGGAAGACTCATGGCCCAGGATGATGTCCCTTCCGAATACCGCATCCCTGATACCGCTTATGATTTTCATATCCGTAGACCCGCAGATCGTATTCTCTTTTATACGCACCTGGACTTCATTTGCCTTAGGTTCGGGTATCTCAATCTCTTCCAGGCTCAAGGAGCCTTTCTCCCTGTAAAATGCCGCCAGCATGCTTCCACCTCCCATACAAATTCTAAAGCTCACTCAGCCCTTTACGGCGGATCCGACAGTGAGAGCCTTTTCAACCTTCTCACTGAAGAGCAGGTAGACGATGATTGTGGGAATGGCGGCTATAACCATTGCCGCACCCATTCCCCCCCAATCCGTATTGAACTGTCCTTTGAAGGTTACAAGTCCCAGTGGCAGGGTCCGCAAAGCTTCCTTGTTTATCAGCATCAAAGCCACCATAAATTCATTCCATATATTCATAAAGGTAAATATCAGTACGGATGCGATGGCAGGCGTGACCATAGGCACAATGATGCTTATAAAGGTCTTGAAGATGCTTGCTCCGTCGATATAGGCAGCCTCTTCTATTTCGAAGGGAAGAGAGCTTAAAAAACCGTGGAATACAATGGCCGCAAAAGACATCTGGAAGGCAATATAGGGTACGATCAGGCTGAAGTAGGAATTACTGAGGTGCAGGTTTTTAACCAGGATTACCAGAGGTATCAGTATGATCTGCACCGGAATAAACATTCCCATAGTGATATAAATTCTTGCAGCTGTGGACAGCCTCCAGGTCATGCGTGCTGTCGCATAGGCAAACATAAGGGATATTATGATTGTCGCCGCTACAGCAACGGAAGAAACAAAGATGCTGTTTTTAAAGTATAAGGCTATGTTGAAGTTGTTCCATGCATTGACATAGTTTTCGAAACGGAAAACCTCCGGAATTCCAAAGGTATTGGAAACCAGTATCTCTTCGTTGTTTTTCAGGGAGAAAAACAACAGCCATAGGAAGGGATAAATGCTGCAGACGGCATAAACGCCTAAAAACAGGTAGAGAATTATTTTTTTTGCACTTTTCATGGCTCGCTCCCCCTAATATATGATTCTTTCCCGGGCTACAAACCTGTTTATGAGCACGGTGAAAAGCAGGCATTCCGCCACCAGAACTGCCGCTATGGCGCAGCCGTAGCCGAAGTTATTGGCCATAAATGCCTGTTTGTACATCATATAGGTCAGAGTATTGGTATAGGTTCCCGGGCCTCCGCCTGTCATAACATACATTTCGTTAAAGCCTCTCAACCCGCCTGTGATGGATATTACCAGGCAAAATTTGAAGGTCTCCCCCAGCAAAGGCAGGGTAATGACCCTGTGGGCCGTAACATTGGAGGCCCCATCGATGACCGCCGCTTCATAATAGTGCTCCGGAATGGATTTGATGGCCGTATAGATCAGAACCAGGTGGACCCCCATATACTGCCAGGCATTGACAAAGGAAACGGCATAAATCGCCATTTTATCATCACTGAGCCATGCCTGCCTGTAGCTGATGCCGATAGCTTCAAAAAACCTGTTGATAAGCCCGTAATCCGGATTGTATATCTGGAGCCAGAGCTGGCCGGCAATAACTGTGGATATGACGACGGGCATAAAGTAGGAGGTTCTGAAAAGCCTGCCCTTCCTGACGGATCTGGATGAAAGTATCAGCGCCAAAAAAAGCCCCAGGCCTATCTGGTAAACAGTTATCATTCCGGCAAAAATAAATCCGTTTTTGTTTGCAAGATGGAAATTGTCACTGTCCAGCATCTTCAGATAATTTTGTAAACCTGTGAATACGGGCTTGCTTAAGCCGTCCCATTCAAAAAAGCTCCGGTATATGGCCTGTGCCACGGGATAGCAGACGACCACGGTAAACAGCAGCAGTGCAGGCAGTGTAAATAAAAGAATGTTGAGTTTATATTTCAAATCTTTGCGCATAACGACCACCTTAAATCAATCAGGCTGCCCTGTATGACAGCCCGCTTCTTTGTATTTTGTGCGCCCGGCGGGACGGTTCACCCGGCCCGCCGGGCGCATGGAGGTTAGTATAGCATCCTTATTTCAAAGCATCCTGGAGTGCTTTATCCGTATCGGCGATGAACTTGTCGACGGGATATCCTCCGGTAAGAAGCTTTGCAACGTTTTCCCCCAGAACCACGTTGGCTTTTTCGTTAAGTCCCCAGGGGAATCTTGTGGTAGACTTATAGTTTTTTGATTCCTCCGCATATTTGAGAGCGATTGCGGGATAAGGCTTTTCAGGCTTTACATCATCAATTGTGAGGGGATATGCCTCACTTGCTTTTATAACCCTTCCGTTTGCAGTTTCAATGGCAAACAGGGCGCAATATTTGGCGGCAATATCCTTGTTCTTGGAGTTGGCGGATACGGAATAACCACCGTCAAAGCCACCTCCGGGCCTGTTCAGCTTGGAAGCCTCAACTGTAGTCGCATCTGCCAGAGGGAAATCCAGATAGTCCACCTTGTCGCCCAGCTTATCTCCGATGGGGCCCAAAGCCCAGGCTCCGTTAAACAGGTATGCGCTTTTTCCGCTGGTGAACTGGTTGAATGCAGTGTCGTAATCCGTATTGAAGGCAGACTTGGAAATCATGCCGGCTTTAACACACTCTGCTATCTGTGTGGCGGCCTTTTTATAAGCGTCCTCGGTAATGCTTCCCTTCCTGTCATTAACAATCTTCATCAGGCCGCCCGCATCATACCTTGTAGCAAATGCATCGAATATCATCACTCCCGGCCATGCCTCCTTGGCAAAAATGGAAAGAGGGGTAACGCCTTTGGCGCTGAAGGCTTTAATGGATGCCAGAAATTCATCATAATTTGTGGGAACCTTCACATTGTTCTGTTCAAACAATTCTTTGTTGTAGTACATCACATAGGTGGGAGATGCGGTGCGGGGAACTGCGTAGCAGTGCTTGTCGGCATCCCACAGCAGGCCTTTGTAAGCGGGGCGGATTCTGTCTTCGATTTTCAGCTCATTGACATACGGGTCAAGCTGAATGATATTGTTTGACTTCTTGAACAAATCCACAATACCCGCCGTGACCCTGATAATGTCCGGTAAATCTCCGGATGCTGCCAGTGTCTTGAGTTTTGCATTGTCATCCTGGGGCTCGATGTCAAGCTCAAGCTCAACATTTGGCATAACCTTGGCGACCTGTTCCTTTGCGTAGTCAAAGGGCTGTTTTTCTTCAGGGAGTGAGTACTGGGAAAATATCCTGAGCTTTATCTTCTCTTCTTTTTGGGGCTCATCCTTCTTGGTATCGGCAGCAGCAGTATCCGTTTTAGCCGGTTCGGCCTGTTTTGCCGTATTGCCGCAGGCAACCAGAGACAGTGTGAAGACAATAGCAATTACCATACACAAAATCCTGCATAACCTCTTACTCATTAATCTTCCTCCTTAAAAATTCAATTGTGAAAAACGTAGAATTACCTGAATGATTGTATGAAGTTATCGATAACTTATGGATTCATTATAGTGCGGTTGGAAATGAACTTGAATGAAGAAAACGCTACTACTTTGTAAAAAACGATACCTGCACGCAAAAAGGGACATGTTTGAAATGTCCCTTTTTATGTATCAACTTGCTTGTTTAATTTTCTCAAACCCCTTTTATTTCAATGCATCCCTGATCTCCCGGTCCGTTTCCTCTGCAAATCTCTCCGCCGGACAGCCTCCCGTCAGAAGCCTTGCACAATTGTCTCCCAGGATAACGCTCACTTTTGAATTGAGGGCCCAGGGGAAAACCGTCGTGGACTTATAGTTTTTCACCTGTTCAGCGTATTTAAGGGATATGGGCGGATATCCATTGTCGGGCTTCACCCCGTCCCCGGTCAGGGGATTTGGCATTCCGGCTTTGGCGACTCTTCCGTTTGCAATTTCCAGTGCAAAGAGGCATGTATATTTGCCCGCTATTTCCTTATGTTTTGTATTGGCCGACACGGAATACCCTCCGTCAAAGCCTCCTCCGGGCCTATTCATCGCGGAAGACTTCACCGTAGCCGTATCTGCAAGGGGAAAGTCCATATAGTCCACATTGTCCCCCATCCTGTCTCCAAGAGGTCCAAGGGCCCAGCTTCCATTGATGAACATGGCAGCCTTTCCGCCTGTAAATTCCGCGAAAGCCGTGTCATAATCCGTTGTAAACGCATTCCTGGACAGCAGACCCGACCTGACACATTCCTCTATTTGTCCGGCGGCCTTCCTGTAAGCCTCTTCCGTCAGGCTCCCTTCGCCCCGGTTTATCCGCATCAGCCCTTCCGGCTCATACCTGGTGATAAAATCCTCAAAGAGCATGACTCCCGGCCAGGTTTCCTTTGCAAACAGGGCCAGCGGGGTTATTCCTTTGCCCCTGAAGGTTTTTACAGCCGAAAGAAATTCATCATAGTTTTCCGGAACCTTTACCCCGTTTTCTTCAAACAGGCTCCTGTTGTAAAACATAAGATGCGTGGAGGGGGCCGTCCGTGGAACGGCATAACAGTGCCCGTCCCCGGCCCGCAGCAGCTCCCTGTATACGGGTAAAATTCTCTCCTCGATCCCCGTGTCCTTTACATAATCATCCAGGACGAGAAGATTGTCCGACAGCCTGAACAACTCGATTATACCCGATGTAACCTGGATAATGTCGGGTAAATTACCCGATGCCGCATATATTTTAAGCTTGTTGCTGTCATCCTGGGGCTGTACATCCAGCTCAAGCTCCACCTCGGGCATAAGCTTTTTCACTTTATCGAAGGCATAGTCATAGGGCTGCTTTTCATCCACCTCCAGGGTGTACTGGGTGAATATTTTAAGCTTTACCTTATCCCCCGGAGTCTCCGTCCCACTTTCCCACGGCGCTTCCTCCATTCTCTGTGCACCGGCACAGGCGGATAGGGGCATCAAAAAAACAAGCACCACCAGAAAACCCAGAATTTTATTGTTCAGACCGCTCATGCACCAGACCTCCCCAAATGCTTTTGACGGCAAGTATGAACTATTTCTTTAAGTTTTCGTATTCGCTGGGTGAAAAACCGAATTTCTTTTTGAAGGACTTACTGAAGTAGCCCGAATCGTTGTATCCTACCATCTCGGAAATATCGGAAAACCTTATGTTTCCGTTTCCAATCAGTTCCTTTGCTTTTTGTAGCCTTATATCCACAATATAGTCGTTTACGGACATGTTCAATTCCCTTTTGAATATCTTCCTCAGGTAGCTTGAGTTGATATAAATTCCATTGGCAATACCCTCAACGCTCAAGCTGCTGTTATGGTAGTTCTCCTCAATATATTCCCTTACGCTTTCAACAATTTTCTTGGCTTTTGTATGCCTGCCTTCATCGGAAATGGCCAGAGCCGTTTCAAAAAGACCCACCGACCATTGAAACAGGGCATCAAGAGAGGTTTTGTTCCTTATTTCCGTATACGGAGAAAAATCCTTGCCGAAAACCTGGTCGGTATTTTTGCCCATTTCGTTTATATAAGAAAGACAAAGCGAGACAAGTCCCATTGCCACAATGAGCACATACTCGAAAGACAGCTTTTTCTCCCTGATGAACCTGAAAACATCCTCTAGAAGCTTTACCACATCTTCACCGTCATTGGTGCGCAGGGCAAGGATGAGTTTTTCATTGATCTCATTGGGATAAAATCCTATGCTCATACTTTCGGTACCAAGCTTCGAGGCCAATATGACCTTTCCTTCACCGGCCACCAGCTTGTTTTGCAAAGCAAGGAGGGCTTCCACATAAGAATTCCTCACAGCCTTCAAGCCATTGACCGGATTTCCCACACCGATGGTTATGGTAAATTTGAGATAACGCTTGACCAGTTCGCATACCCGCCGGTACTTTTCCATGCAGATTCCTTCCTGCACTTCCCCTTTTCCCAGTTCAAGCAGGGACACCATCCGGCCTTCCGGCCCGTTGAAGACCATGTGCACCCTTTCAGTGCCCATAACTTCAGTCAGTATGTTTGATACGGCAAATTTCCACAGCAGAATTTCCCTGGCATCGCTCCACATGCCGTACATGTTGTCAATCTCTATGGCTGCGGCAGCAAAAACCGAAGACCGGGGGATCAAGCCAAAGTGCTCCAGTTGCAGCAGGAGCTCCTCTTCACCGTAGGTCAGTTCACCGCTTATCAGGATGTTCAGGAATCTCTCCTTCATCAGGTTGTAGTTGCTTTTTGCCAGGTCCTTTTCATCCTGGAGCTTTTGCAGATTTCCCTTGATCTTCAGCAGTGTCATCAGCAGCTCTTCCCTGTCAAAGGGTTTCAAAATATAGTCCACCACTCCCAGCTTGAGTGCCTTCCGGGCATATTCAAATTCACTGTGCCCCGTAATCAGAATAATTGCGGTTTCATTTCCCATTCCGTTGACTTTTTCCACCAGGCCCAACCCGTCCAGGTAAGGCATGTTGATATCCACCAGCGCTATATCGGGCCTGTGCTCCTTTATCATTTCCAGCGCTTCAATGCCGTTTCTGGCCTCCAGGCAGATTTTAAACCCGTATTGCTCCCAATCGATAAGGGTCCGCATATATTCTCTGAAAATAGCTTCATCATCTGCAACAATAATTTTAAACATCGGTCTCCCTGCCTTCCTTACGTTTTGGGATGCGGATGGTTGCAGTCGTCCCCTCATTCGGTACGCTCTCCACCTGCAAGCCATATTCCTCTCCAAAGTACAGCTTGATTCTCTCATTGACGCTTGTCAAGCCAAAGGATTGCCTTGATTCCTCGGTCTGCTCCAGAACCTTCTTGAGCCTTTCTCCGGGAATGCCCACTCCGTCGTCCGTTATTCTGATGATTACATCCCCTCCCTGCAAATAGCTCTCGATCAAAAGTCTGCCGAAGCTTCCCTTTAATTTCAAACCGTGGTATATTGAATTTTCAACCAGCGGCTGAATTGTCAGCTTGGGTATGTCAAAGGCCAGAACTCCTTCCTCCGCCTTTATCTCATAATCGAATATGTCGGAATACCGGACTCTCTGGATGGAGAGATAATTTTCAACATTTTTCAATTCTTCCTCAATGGTGATGATTTCCTTTCCCTTGCTGAGAACGATCCTGTAAAAATCCGCCAGATTTTTTGTGGTGCTCTGGGCCTCGGCATTCCTGCCCATGCTGCTGAAGATGTATATCAGATCCAGGGTGTTGTAAAGGAAATGGGGCTTGATCTGAGCCTGTATCAATGCCAGCTCGTACTCCCTCTTCTTTTTCTGCTCCGCCTTGACCTTGTCGAGAAGTCCCCGTATCCTTTCAAGCATGGAATTGAAACCCGACGCCAGAAGGCCTATCTCATCGGTGGAATTGACATCGTATTGGATGTCCAGGCTTCCCTCCTTTACCTTCTGCATTTTCTTTGTCAGCGACATGATGGGTTTGGCTATGAGGCTGGACAGCATGCTTCCCCCCAGAACCGCAATCACAAGGCATATAATTCCGATCCACAGGGTTATGAAAGACAATTTTCTTGTTTCCGATGTAAGCTGTGCCAGATTTATACGGTTGACCAGGGCCCATCCCATTTTTTCAACCGGCATTGATGTTATCAATATTTCTTCATGATCAATTTCCATGGTTTTCTGCATGCTTGAACCGGACTTTAAAATTACCCCTGTCAGCTCGCTGTTTGTTGTATTAAAAAGCTCTTTCTTGTCTTTTGAAGAGATAATCCTGCCTTCTCCATCCACAATAAAGTAGTTTCCGCCTTTTGAAGTTCCCAGCTTATCGTAAATCGACGCAATTGAAGACTCCTTTATATTTAGAATCAACGCTCCAAGCATATTTCCGCCATCAATATCAAGTACTTTTTTGCCCAGCGTAAGCACGGCCTCATTTTCATCCTTCACCAGAAAAGTCCTTATTTGCATGGGAAACCAGAGGTTGATTCCGTTTGAATTCTTTATGCTTTTGACGATGTCGCTGTCCACGGCTCTATCGTAATCTTCGTTCATATTTTTGTCTGTATAGTAAATTTCATTTTGAGTATCCAGAAATGCAGCAGATTCAACATCAGGGAAAATTACCAGTGCATAGTTCAGTATGTCAAGGATTTTCCTCCGTTTGTCATATGCATGGGCCTCATCCCTGTCCGTTATGCTAAAGAGGGGTTTGATGTCTTTGTTGTTCATATCTTTTACAATGATATTGGCACAGCTTTCGGAGTTTGAAAGCAAGCTGCCGATTCTTGTCAGGATCAGGCTTGAATCGTCCTGAACATTAATAAAGGTCTTTTTTATAATCTCCTGTGTGAAGATGTGATTTGAAATCCAGCCGAGAATGAGTAAGGGCAGAATAATCAAAGGTATGTATGTGATTATGATCTTGTACCTGATCAAGCTGTTGCGGAATAATGCCTTCAACCTGTCCATGCCACTCTCCCCCAAGCTTTATAATGGGATTGTACAATACATGCCTATTCCATAATATCATAACCTGACAAATTATATCAAAGTTTTGAAGTATTATTTCAGGTAACAACCTTCCGGCGGTTTTCATATTATGTAAAGTACTATGAAAAGGAGCTTTATGTGAAATGAACTTGAACAGCCAGTACTCTTTTTATCCGCCGCAGCCGGACAATCCGGGGGATTTTGACAGGTATGCCCTGTCCCGCTTTGCATTGGCCCAAAAGGGACGTCCCGAAGATTTCGGTCCCATCCTGAAGCTTATGTCGCCGCCCGCACCCATTACAAGCCTTGCGTCCGCCGGAGAGTTCAAGGGCCTCAAAGTGGGCGTGATGGGCGGCGGACTGGCAGGGCTGGCGGCAGCCTTTGAGCTCCGCAAAATGGGTTTTGACATTACCGTCTTTGAGGCTCTGGAAGATCGGGTGGGCGGAAGGGTATATACATATTATTTTGATAAATACAAAACCCTTTACAACGAGTTCGGGGCGGCCAGAATACCTGTCACCCACGAAACGGTGTGGCATTATTTAAACCTTTTCCGGCTTCCCACAAGGCCCTTCATCCAGTTCAACCCCCACGCCTATGTGTATCTGCGGGATACCCGCGTAAGAAATGATGCGGCCGGGTCCAATGTGATGAGGTACATCTACCCTAAATACAACCTGTCCCCCTGGGAAAGGAATACAAGCTGGCAAAAGCTTTTGTACCTGGGGATGGACAGTCATCTGCTCCATGCTTCCGCTGGAGAAAGGGGCGAGATTCTGCAGGTCAAACCCGTTTACAACAAAAAAGTCCTGCTGTGGGACTACAAAAGCAGCATGAACATGATGGAGTCCGCCGGATTGAGCCAGGATGCCATCGCGCTGGCTTCAAGCTTTTTCCCGCTGCTCTACGGAAACCTCTACAACAGCTATATCGATTTTATCCAGGAAAGCTACCCGGTGAACCTCGCCTATCTGTATGAGATCCCCGGAGGCCTGTCCAGACTGCCCATGGCTTTTCACAAATCCCTGACAGCTTCCTCTCCCTCCTATGAGTATCCCGGCATTGACGACGGGCACCTGGGCAGGGTGAATTGGCAGTCCGGCTGCTGGGTGAGCGGCATACGGCTTGCCGGAGAGGGGCAGAAAGTGACGCTCAGCTACCGGAGCCACCAAAAGGAAAATACGCTGGAGGAGACCTTCGACTATGTGGTTTGTGCAATCCCCTTCTCCACGTTGCGGGTCCTCACCATCGACCCTTTGTTCAGCAATATAAAGATGCGGGCCATCAGGGAGGTCAACTACACCCAGTCACAAAAATCCATGTTGCTCTGTAATGAAAGGTTCTGGGAAAAGGATGGTATCTACGGAGGAATTTCCACCACCGACCTTCCCCTGGCGTCCATCTTCTATCCCTCCGGTTCCCCCGCCTGTATAAACAAGCCCGGTGCAGCGCTGCAGCCCCATAAATACCTGCCCTGGAACGAACCGGGAACCCTGGTGGGCTCCTATAACTTCACCCTGGATTCCATCCGTTTGACCAGCCAGCCGGAGGAAGACCTGCTGAGGGAAATAAAAAGGGAGATGGAGCTGGTCCACGGTCTTTCACCGGGACAGCTTGACAGGATTGTGGAAGACTTTAAAGTGCTGGACTGGGACCGGCAGCCCACCATCCGAGGGGCTCTTTCCTTCTTCGCGCCGGAACAGAAAAGAATTTTTTCCTATGGCATGGCCCAGCCGGAGTACAATGAAAGAATTTTCTTCGCCGGTGAACATATTTCTGCCGTCCACCGCTGGATGCAGGGCTCCCTCCAGAGCGGCATGGAAGCTGCAAACAGCCTGGCGGCAGCCTGCAAAAAGCACAGGCAAACCATGGCATGACAGCTCCCTCCGCCTGTCAGTCACATACGCTGTAGGGCCGGAACATGAACCGGTGGGAATCCTTGATGAAGCCATACCGTTCATACAGGGGGTGGGCATCCTTCGTGGACAAAATGCCCCTCAGCTCCCTCAGTTCATCACAGTTTACGATGTGTTCCAGCAGTTTTTTCCCAAGCCCCCTGCCCCTGTGCTCTTCGTCGATAATTACGTCGCACAGCCAGTACACCGTCACGTAATCCGTCACAACACGGGCAAAACCAACCTGGTTGTCATCCTGGTAAATACCATAACAGATGGAATTTTGAATGGAGGCCTCAATTTTTTCCCTGCTTCTGGTCTCCGCCCAATAACTCCTTGCCAGCAGCTCACAGATTTTCTCAATGGACAGTAAAGACTTATCGGTGCTGATCAAATATTCCTTTTCAGCCAATTCCATATTGCTCCCTCCTCGTTCTAAAATAGCCTGTGGAAATAAAGAATAAACCTTCTTGATATCCGGATATTAAAAACCCCGCAAAGTTACTCTTAAGAGTAACTCCGCAGGGTATCATCGGCTGCGTGCGGGGCATACAAAGCCCTGGTCTGCCGGCAACAGCGCTCAGGCATATTCACTTTCAGGTATTATTACATATATTTTCCACCTTGTCAATGTATACATCATTTTGAATTTCCCAGGGTGAAATCCGGGCTCATATCTTCCACACCCAGCTTCCAGGCCGAGGACTTGTAGATTTTGTTGTCGGTGGTCACAGCCAGGCAGGCGATGCCCGGAATACCGTCGATAATTTTAAAGCCCTCCTCCACCCCCGTCACAAAGGTGATCTTGGTGAGGATGTCCGCCAGCATATTGGCATTGGGAACATCGCCGTCCACAACGATGGTGTCGCTCATAACGCCCGCATCGGCAGGGTAGCCGTTATAGGGGTTGAATATATGGTGGTACCGCTTTCCGTCCTTGATAAAAAACCTTTCGTAATCTCCCGAGGTGGAAAGGGCTTGCTGGGGCATCTTGACAATGCAGGCAAAGCCTTCATTTCTTTCCTTCCGGGGATGCTGGACGCCGATGGACCAGAGTGTACCGTCGGGTTTCTGCCCGAGAGTATACACACTGCTTCCCCCAAGGTTTATAATGGCGCTCTTGACGCCATGGCTCTTGAAAACCTTTACCACCTCGTCGGCGGCAAAGCCTTTGGCAATTCCCCCCAGGTCGATGGACATGCCCTCCTTCACCAGCTTGATGCTGCCCTCCGCCTCGTTGATGCTTATATTTTTATAGCCTACCAGTGACAGCTGCGCTTTTATTTCAGCTTCCGACGGGAGCCTTTCATTCCCCGTTCCGATGCCCCAGAGCTTTATAAGGGGGCCTGCCGTTATATCGAAAGCTCCGCCGCTCAGTTCGGAGTATTTTACGGCAGTCTTGATCATCGTCATAATCTCGGGATGAACCTTGACATATTCCTTCCCGGCGGACTGATTGATTTTGCTGATGTCGCTTGTCTCAATGGTGGAGCTTGCCATCTTCTCGAGTTCATCAATTCTCCCGAATGCGGCGTCGATGGCAGCCGCCGCTTCAGGTCCGTAAGCCTTCAAATCCATGATGGTATCCATCTTGAAGGTTTGCTTGCTGACTTCCTCGTTTTTTTGAGTACATGCGGCCAGCGATGTCATAAGCAGCATGCATAATCCAATTGCAATGATTTTATTTTTCACCCGTTATTCTCCCGCGCAATATATTTCATATTTCTCTTTGTACTCTTCCAAGTATACTGATTTTTAGATATTTTGCAAATACCGTTCTCCAAAGAAAGGGCTATTTTTTAATATCAAACCAGCCCTTGCGTTTAAACCAGAAAAACATGGAAAAACCCATGGCCGTCATGATCCCCAGCACATAAAAATAGCCGTATTTCCACCGGAGCTCCGGCATGTAGTCGAAGTTCATCCCATAGATCCCTGCAATAAAAGTCAGAGGGATGAATATTGACGTGATGACGGTAAGAATCGTCATGATCTTGTTCATCCTGTGGGAGTTGATGGAGAGGTAATTGTCACGGACATCCGACGTAACCTCACGGTTTGATTCCACAATGTCCGAAAGCCTCAGAAGGTGGTCGTATATGTCGTTGAAATGCAGCCGGTTGTCCCTGAAGCCTTCCAGATGTCCCGAATTCAGTATCCTGTACAGCAGTTCCTTCATCGAGTTTATGATATGCCTCAGCTTCAGCAGGTCTGTCCGCACGTCAAAAACCTCTTCAATCAGGTCCTGAAGTCCCTTGTCCCCTGACTTTATGTCGATTTCACTCAAATAATCCTCGATCCGGTATACCACGGGAAAATAGTGGTCAACAAGCTTGTCAAGAATCATATAGGCGATATGGGCCGGATCTTTGTCCCCCATCTTTCCGTCTTCCGAGACCATCCGGCGGACACAGGCCATTTCCTCCAGCCCGGCTTTGTGAAAGGATACGATATAATCCTTCGCCACGAACAAATCCACCTCTACGGGGTTGAGGGTCTTTTCATCCATGCCGTACACCACAAAAAAATTGTAGGTATCATAAAAATCAACCTTGGGACGTTCCAGATGCTCCAGGCAGTCTTCAACAGCCAGATCATGAAATTTGAAATGCTCCTTCAGCAGTGCCGACTCCTCTTTATCAGGCGCCTCAAAATCCACCCAGTACCAGAGGATATCCTCCGCGGGCAGGCCTTCGGCGGGTATGTCGATGAGCAGCTCTGAATTCCTTGACATTGCAAATGTGTGTATCAACCTTTTGCCCTCCGGCATTCTCTCAACATTACCATCTATTTTATCAAATATTGTGCCCCAATTCATTAAAAATCTACCTATGCCGCCATGCCCTTACCCTTCTATACCGGGCCGGCTGCACAGGGGACAGCCCTGCAATGTCAGCGGCAGTTCAAGTCCGCAGGCGTCCAGCAGTTCCGCATTGGAAAGTATCTCCGGGGCAGGCCCGTCCGCTGCGATGCGGCCGTCTTTGACCACCAGGACCCTTGCACACACCTCCAGCACCATGTCCAGGTCATGGCTGGTAACGAGCTTTGTATGCTGAAAGCTTTTCAGAAGTCCCATGACCCTTCGCCTGGACTTGGGATCAAGGGCGGAGGTGGGCTCGTCCATGATCAGGACATCGGGCTGCATCGAAAGCACCGCTGCGATGGCGGCCCCACGCTTTTCTCCCCCCGACAGCTTAAAAGGCGCCCGGTCCTTCAAATGGGCTATGCCCACCAGCTCCAGGGCCTGCATGACCCGACTTTCCACCTCTTTTTCATCCAGCTTGTAATTGCGCGGTCCAAAGGCTACATCGTCATAGACGGTGTTCATAAACAGCTGATCCTCCGGGTCCTGGAAAACCATTCCCAGCCTTTGCCGGATCATCGGCAGGGTCTTTTTCGTCACATGGACATCTCCCACCAGCACTTCTCCTCCGCCGGGGAAAAGGAGGCCCAGAAGCAGCATGAGCAGCGTGGACTTTCCCGCTCCGTTTGCTCCTATGATTCCCACAGACTCCCCATGGTATATGCAGAAGGACATGCCGTTAATTGCCTTGTGCCCGTCCGGATAGGTAAAATGCAAATCCTTCACTTCAAGCTTGTGGTGACTCATCCTAACCTCCTATTGCCGTTACCCATGTGCCAATCAACATAGGGATGTCGTAAGTTCTGGCAGCGGCGAAAAACAGGCCCCAGCCTGCCACATACAGAAAATCGGCGGCTTTGATTTTCACCTCAGCCCCCGTGTTGTACTCCCCTGCAAAGCCCCTGAGGCACATGGCCTCATAAACCCGCTGGGCCCTGTCGAAGGTCCTTAAAATCAGCTGTCCCGCAAAGGAACCCCAGGCGCTTATGTGAATCCCCTTCTGCTGCGGAGAACGCAGTGCATAGGCCCTCAGCATCCTGGCCACCTCTTCCGTCAGAACCCATATGTACCGGTAAGTCAGCAGCAGCTGAAGCACAAATATCCTTGGTACTTTCAACATCCTTAAAGCCGCCCCCAGCCTGTCCATCCCGGTGGTGGCCACAAGCAGGAGAGCGGCCGCCACCGTCAGCCCGCCTTTGAGGAAAATGGACAAAAAGGTGATCCACCCCCGGGAAACGACCATTCCTCCGATAGCAACGGTTTGCGTTTCAAACAGCGGATTCAGTATGCCTATGGCAAGGATGAAAGGCTCCGCAATCAGAATTCTTTTGAGCATGACACCCGCCGGAAGCTCTGCAAAGGCAAAGACAATGACGGGATAAAAGAAAAACGGCAGCAGCCTGCCGGTTTCATACCTTCCAAATGACACAACCACAGTCAGGAAAATGACTGTGGTTATCAGCTTTGCAAGAGGATGAAGCCCGTGAATGGGAGTTTCCTTCCGGGCTAGATCATCCAGATGCCTTATATTATATAGGGAATTTATCATATCCTGCATAAAAATCAAACCCTAGCCGGCTTCCGCCCTTCTCTTCCTTCTTTTTGCCACACTGATGAGCAAACCCGTCAGTCCGGCCAGAGCAAGCGTCATGATGCCTCCGACGATGCCCGAAACACTGGTCCCCGCACTGACGGAAGGCCATGTCTCTTCCGGCTCTGCGCCTGCCGGCTCCTGGGCTTTCTCACTTCCGCCCGCTTTGAACCCGTAATCGGGTAAAAACGCCGTCTTCTCCTGCAGGGCCGACAGGGCCTGATGAATCCCGTCCGGCGCTTCAAGCTCCGCTGTTCCGGCAGCCTTTAGCATGGACCATTCCAATCCGTCGGGATTTGCCGAAGCAAACCAGGAAAGTGCTCCTCCAATAATTATAACCGCCGCGGCAAGTCCGGTCAAAACTTTCTTCATGGAAATATTGCCAAGGGCCTCGCCCACTCCCGCTTTTTCTATGATCTCAGGCCTTGCCCTCCACACAAAGGTAACCACTGCGGCCGTTATAAGCCCTTCCACCACGCCTATGGCAAGATGGATGGGCTGCATCAGCAGCACAAAGGTTCCGAAGGGCAGCTCGGTTTTTCCCGACAACAACGTCTCCAGCACCACGCTGAAGGCCCCTAGCTGAAGTCCAAGCACTACCGACACCATGGAGGCGGTAAAAATCCTCCCGGCAGTCTTCCCTTTTCTGGTGAACCAGCGGTAGATAAAAGGATAGGCAAGAAAGCATGTATAAAAGCCCATGTTGAATACATTGCAGCCGAAAGCCAGCAGCCCCCCGTCCCCGAAAAACAACGCCTGGATCAGCAGGATGGAAGCCATGGTCAGAAAACCCGCATAGGGGCCAAGCAGTATGGCAAGCAGCATCCCGCCCCCAATGTGTCCGCTGGAGCCGGTGATCGGTATTGTAAAGTTAATCATCTGTGCTGCGAATACAAATGCGCCCATCACCCCCATCAAGGGGATTTTTTTCTCATCCAGCTCGTTCTGGATTTTTTTAACGGAATACGCCGCGATCCCTGCCGTCACGGCCAGCATGGTTCCACCCACCGCCGGTGAAATCAACGCGTCTGCCATATGCATATACATCATCCTCCACAAAATAATAAAACCCGAAAAGAGGCTATTCCATAGCATCCTTCGGGTTCATCCCAAAATTCAATTTCAAATATAAGTGGTACAAAAGCCTTCATGGCTTTAATTTTCGAAAATATATTATATCATGAATTCATGATATAACCGCGCACGTGCGTTTCGGCACCGCCGAAAATCTCGCACGCGCATAAATTCCATATGATAAACGCAGCAAGAATTTCTGCGGTTATCATATCATATTTGGTGCAAGGATACAACACCTTTTAAAAATATTGGCAGGGCCCCGCCCCGTTCACATCAATGGAGCAAACATGCGGAGGGCCGAACCCGCCAGCTTTTTATACCATTTTATTTTCTTCAAATCCTCCTTGCTTACCTGATAGCTGGCTTCCAGCGTCTTCAGGTAATCGTCCCGCATCTGCAGGACACTTCTGGTCTTATACAGCCACACCCCGCATTCAAAATGCAGGTACAGGCTTCTGTAATCCAGGTTTATGGTGCCCACGATGCCCAGCTCATCATCCGCCACAATGGTTTTTGCATGGACAAAGCCCGGCGCATACTCGTAAATCTTCACTCCGCTTTTCATGAGGTCTTCGTAATAGGTTCTTGTAACCGCATGCACATACCATTTGTCACCGATGGAAGGAGTGAGGATCCGGACATCCACCCCGGCCTTCGCCGCCGTTGACAGGGCAAGGTTCATCTCATTGCCGATAATCAGATAGGGCGTGGTTATGTAGACATACCTTTGGGCCTTATTGATCATGTTCAGGTAAACGGTCTCACCCACCGCCTCGTCGTCCAGGGGATTGTCGGTAAAGTGCTGTACATAGCCGTCATCTAGCATACACATGTCATGGCGTGTTTCGGGCCTGTATTTCAAATAGTCCGCATTGGTTCCGTTCACATAATCCCACATGATAAGGAAGGTGACGGTCAGGCTCCACACCGCGTCGCCCTTCAGCATGATGGCGGTATCCTTCCAGTGTCCGTGCTTTTCATAGAGGTTTATATATTCGTCCGCCAGGTTGACCCCCCCGGTAAAACCCGTATGTCCGTCAATAACGGCTATTTTCCGGTGGTCCCGGGTATTTATGCGTGAAGACAGAATGGGAATGAGGGGATTGAACACACTGCACTTGATTCCCATGGACCTCAATTTCCTGTCATAGTGCCGTGGCAGCAGCATGATACAGCCCATGTCGTCAAACATGACACGGACATCCACCCCTGCTTTTGCCTTTTTGACAAGGATGTCCAGCACCGCGTCCCACATGATCCCTTCCTGGATGATAAAATACTCCAGAAAGATATATCTCTCGGCACTCTCCAATTCCTCCAGGAACCTTCCGAACATGTCCTCCCCCAGCGGGAAAAACTCCGTTCCGGTATTTTTAAAGGGAGGGCAGTAGGAATAATTCCGGATATAGCGGGACTGATTTACGGCCGTTGCGCTCTGCCGGGCGATCTCCTCCAGTATGTGGTCCTGGGGGTTCATGAGGTCAATGGTTTTTTGTTCAATAATCTTCATTTTTGCCCGCATGTTTTTGCTCAGCCGCTTGTTGCCAAAGGTTATATAAAAGATTCCTCCGAAAATGGGAAAAACCAAAATGGGTATAATCCATGCGATTTTATAGCTGGGATTGCTTTTGCTGTTTAACACCCTGACCAGCGCAACGGCACTGAGCAGCAGAAACAAGCTGTAAAAATACAGAAAATACTCGTTGAATTTCCAGATAACCGCTACCAAAACCGCGATCTGAACGATTATGGACGCTCCGAACAGGACAGCCCTGTGAAATATCAGGTTTAATAATTTTTTCATATACCTCCACCGTCAGACGGTTTGCGTTCTGCAGACCCGTATTGATCATTTCCAGGTACTCTGCCATTTAGTTTTTATTCCCTATATCTAACATTATATTCTATATTTATTATATTTTCACCCTCTGTTTTGGCTGCGGCAGCCGGTTAGTTGCATCATATTTACATTCGTGATATAATATGTAAATACATTTTCTTTTCAACTCTCATTTTTCCATATAAAACAGCGCCAATCACCTGTTTAGTTTTTTATGCAATTTAACTTTTTATATTTTCCCGGATTTCACAACAGTATTAATGGAGGTTACTTATGCCTGCAAGCATGGTTAAAAAGAGCGGAGGCAAATATGCCGGGACACCGGCTCCTGCCTCCGATATGGACACAAGGCTGACGATGGCGTTGATTTTTTTCATCTCCCTGTCTTTGCTCAATTTTCAGGTAACACTGACAAGAATTTTCTCCGCGCTTTTTACATACCATTATGCATTTCTCGTCATATCCATTGCCATCACGGGGACTGTAACAGGCGCTTTGATCTCGCACGGCTTTCACCGGCGCAGAAAGCTTTCCGCCCGTGTATACGGGCGTTTGCCCCTGCTGCTTCTGCTGATGGGCTTTTCCTTTATGTTGGGCACGGCAATCATTTTTATCATTCCGGTAACCCTCACCGTATATGCCTATGCACTGTTTGTCCTCCCCGTGTTTATTCTGGGAGGAATGCTGACGGCAGCTTTGTTCCAGCAGAAAAGCAGCTCGCCGCAGCGGCTTTATTTCGCCGACCTGCTGGGGGCGGGGGCCGGCTCCATCCTCTCCCTACTGCTCCTGAATACCCTGGGCGTTATCTCCACCATCCTCCTGCCGGCAGTTGCGATGGTGGCTGCAGCTCTGTTTGTGCAGCGGCGGAAAAGGCTTTTTGCACTGCTGCCGGCACTGGTCCTCATCCTTCTCATCCTCCTTAACGCCAATGGTTTCAAAACCCTGGAAGGAAGTTTCAAGGCCTTTTCCAACAGCTCCGAAGGCAAGTCCCTCTGGCGGTATAAGGCCTCCGGGATAGAGAGCAGGATTGTCTACACCCGCTGGAATGCGTTTTCAAGAACCGATGTCATTGACATCCCCGGCTTTGATGATTACAAAACCATCTCCATCGACGGCACCGGCAACTCACTCATGTACCGGTTCAACGGGGATATGGGCTCCCAGGCGGACAAGAAGCGGGATAATCCCTTTTACGCCTATTCCATGGACAAGGCCGACAAGGTGGTATTGATAGGCTCGGGAGGCGGAGGGGAAATCATCTATCCCCTGCTGAAGGGCTGCAAGGACATCTCCGCCGTGGAGATCAACTCTTCCACCATCGAAGCGGTAAGGCATTTTAAAGACTACAGCGGCAATATTTATGACCGTCCCGGGGTAAAGGTTTTTGCCGAAGACGGCAGGCATTTTATGAGTAAAAGCAAAGAAAAATACGATGTGATTTTCCTGTCCCTGGTGCTGACGGAAATCGCCACCCAGTCAGGCTTCATGCTCAGTGAGGATTTCATTTACACCACAGAGGCTTTCAACCTTTACTTCAGCCGCCTTTCCGACAATGGCCGCATCGCCATCGTGGCACATGAAGAGCCGGAAATGTACAGGCTCCTTGCAACGGTCATCCAGGTACTGCAGAAAAGAGGATTGTCCATGGAAGAGAGCATGAACAGAATCGCCGTACTCAATTATACCTACCTCCGGGACCGGGATATCCCCGGCAGAAACGACGTATTCCAGCCCCTGATCCTCGTAAAGAACAGTCCCATCACCTATGCCGAAGCGGAGCAAATCTATGAGGGTATCGCTTCCAGGGAGCAGAGAATCCTTTACCTGCCCTATTTTTCGGAAACAGGAGTGCTGAAGGATCTCAAGGAAGGGAGCCTCCAACTGGACCAGCTCCTTCGGAATTCCGACTACAACATGCATCCCGTCTCAGACGACAGGCCCTATTTCAGGATCTTTAACAAAGCCCTGCCCTCCGGTCTGACCGTACTGATGGTGTTGATTCCCGCCGTATTTCTGGCAGCCTTCGGCCAGCTGGGTCTGTTCCGCATGGGCGGAAAACCGGCCGGTTATTTTGCGCTTCTGGGCCTTGGGTTTATGCTCGTTGAGGTCCCATTAATCAGCAAATTGACTCTTTATTTGGGCCATCCCATTTACGGATATTCCGCAGGCCTGTTTATCCTCCTTGTTTCAAGCGGATTGGGAAGCCTTTTCAGCAGCAGATCGAAGGTTTTATCCACCCCCCGGCATTACTTCCCTCTGCTGGGAATTGTCCTGTTGACGGCAATCTTCACAGGCTTTTTCCCCATGGTCCTGTATGCCACGCTTTCCCATCCTCTCCCCTGGAAAATTGCCATCATTTCTGTCCTGCTCGTCCCTCTGGGCTTTTTCATGGGCATGCCCTTCCCTTACGCCCTTGAAAAATGCAAAACCGGTTCCTTGGACATCTCCCTTCCCGCCGTCTGGGCTGTAAACGGCCTGACCTCGGTGATGGGTTCAATGCTTGCCGTTTATATTTCCATCTACACCGGCTACTCGGCGGTTCTATGGATGGGCGGGGCGTTATATGGGGTTTTGTTCCTGTATTTGAGTCCTGTAAAACTTTTCGCCCGGGCTTAATGTTGACCCACTACTGTCCTGAAATAGCAAACAGGCCGTCCCTGTGAAAGGCCGGCCTGTTTTTTGCAATATGCTTATTCTCCCGATGGAGAGGTCAGCGGGCTGGTCCTGCCCGCGGGAGTGCCGAAATTCGGCGAACCGTCGGAGTTGAAGGTAAACTTCTGCATGCAGACATATCTTGGCTGGTAGGAGCTGGAGGGTACGATGGTAGCATGGTATACCAGCCAGTCCTCGGCACCGTCCTTGGATTTTGTGAAGCATGCATGGCCTGTTCCGTAAATTCCCTGGGAGGTGGACCGTGAGAATACCGCCGTGGATTTCTTGGTCCAGTTGCTTGCCACCATGGGATCGGCAGTGCTTGAAATACTCAGCTGCCCCAGGCAGTAGTACTGGGTGGAGCAGTAGCTTGCCGAATAAATGCAGTAGGTCTTGCCGCCGTTTTGAAGGATCTGGGGACCTTCATTCACTTTGGCGCCCTGGGTCTCCCAGGAATAGGTGGGTGCACTGATCTGGACCGGCGTTCCCGTCAGGGCCGTGGGACTGCTCATCCTGGAAATCTTCAGCACCTGTCCCGATGAACTGTTGTAATGGCTCCAGATCATGTACCTGTTCCCGTTCTGCGTAAATACCGTCCCGTCAATGGCCCATTCGTCGGGGCTGACCCTTCCGTTATCCGTCCAGGTGCCCGTGGTGGGGTCCGCGCTTGTGTTTGAAAGGACTCCCACCCGGTAGCCTCCGCTGTAGTAGATGTACCAGGTGTTGTTGATCCTGTGCAGCTCAGGGGCCTAGATATTTGAGGAATTCCAGCCGGAGGACGGAGCCGTCCATATGGTCTTGGACGTGCCGGACGTATAAAGGTTTACCAGGCTGGTGCTCTTCCACATGACGATCTTGGGCAGGTACCCCGTACTGTCCTGAGCGGTGCACACACCATAATAATATCCGTCGGTGTGCTTGTAAACAAAAGGATCAGGCCTCTGGTTCACCGTGTCCCTGGGGTTGTAAAAGGTAAAGCTGGCACTGGCCTGTACCGCACAGAGCAGGGAAAGGATCATCACAATGGAAAGAAGGGTTGACACTTTTTTTAGTTTTAACATACTTTTACCTCCTTACTTTTATCTGTATATACATTTTCTTTCGGGCAGCTTCAGGAGTATTTCCCCCGGTCGCTCCCATTTTTCCTATAAAATAAAACCACTCCATTTCACCAGGTTTTTGCAGTCCTACATCAACCTCACGGCTGGGCCATAGTGACAGGCGGCAAGAGGAAGCAGCTTCTCTCCGCCTGTCTTTATATCTATGGAGTCAGTACATTATGGTGTGGCCTGGTCTCCATAAACAACTCCGGCCTTCGTCGTAGGATTCACCGAACCGCGGATGGTGAACAAACGGCCGTTTGCCAGCGGCAGCAGGCAGCGGCTGTAGCCGTGGGTAATGGTGCAGGCCACCTTGGTCCAACTGCCCGATCCATTGGAGGAATTGACATACAGGTTGTCGGTACTCCAATCGCTGACCACCACCTTGCCGTTGGGCATGACGGCCACATAGGGCGTTCCCCGGCCACCGGAAATCTGGGTTCCCACGCTTGAGGCATTCCAGCTTTCGGGATTGGAAGAGGTCTTGAAAAATATGGGATTGGTGGAGGCGTAGTTAACCACCTCAAAGGTCATAATATACTGCCCGTTGGCCATTTTTGCCACCACAGGCATCCCGGGACGGTAATTCTGTGTCGACAGGGCCACATCTTCCACCAGCGAGCCCCAACTGGTCCCGTTCGTCGAAGTCTTGTGCACGATCTTCTGGCTATGGGCGCTGTCGGTTTCATCGGAGTAGAAGCAGATCAGCTTGTTGTTGTAGACCATAAGGAAGGGTTCCCACACCGGGTCGTAGGCACCGCTGGGGTCCGCCCTGCCACCTGAGGCAATAGAGCTGACATAGCTCCAGGTCCTGCCCAGGTCGGTGCTCTTGTAGAGGTCGATCTTGGTTTTGGAAAGGTCATTGGGAATAGAATTTCCCGCACAGAGGAGCGTTCCTTTTGCCAGGCTTCCAATGGCCTGGGGAAGCTCGAAGAGCTGGGGCTGGTACCTCATACCCCACCCGTTGACAGTGTCTTGTACGCTTCCCACCTGGGTCCAGCTTTGCCCGCTGTTGGTGCTCTCATAAATGGGAAAAACCGGTGTTCCCGACGAATACTGCTCAAAAGTTGCGTACATCTTGCCGTTGTTGGAGGTAGTGCTCTGGTTTGCCAATTGGATGGCCCGGGCATACAGTGAACCCGGTGTCGGTGCACTTGAACCGGGGGTGTACATGGTAGACGGGCCATAGGCACTCACTGAGCCAGGAACAATAACGGCCGTCAGTATCATTGCCAGCACCACCAAAACAGCGGCCCCCCGCCTGGCACTCATTCTTTTCTCTTTCTTCATGACTTTTACTCCTTTCGTTTTTAATAATCACTTATGTCAACTTTTTAAGCAAAAGCCCATTGAATTTCAAACAATATTAAGTTTACATAACAATATGGTTTGTGCGGATGGATCTGTGACGTTTTGGTCCTTTTGATAAGCAAAAAGAACAAGCCTGTATAAAAGCACGAAAACAGCCAGCGTTGTACTCACAACATTATGTCTATACTTTATATCTCCATATTTGTATTATATAATGCTGCTCCTGCATGTACATCCCTATTAGTAGGTATTTTTTGAATAATTTTCAGATATTTCCTGCAATCAATTTCTTCCGGTCATGAACATTGTATTTTGCAAGTATGATTTTGACGTGATGCTTGATCGTTCCCTCGGCATTGCCCAATCTTGCCGCGATCTCTTTGTTTGACAGGCCCATCTTCACAAGCTGGAGAATTTCTTCTTCTTTTTTTGTCAATGGTACACTTTCCTTCAACATACGCCGCTCCTTTGCTCTCTTCTTCTGTGTGCGTCCCCTGCAGAGAGTCTGAATATGCAATAAAATACATAAAATAATTATATTACCAAACATTGAACTGAATGATCAAATTTCTTTACCTTTTACTCTAATTTTTTTACTTTTGCAGACAGGTAAAAGCTCAGGGGCATGGAGCCCCGTCGCTTTTGGCCGGATTTGCTCTGCAAATGGCCTAAAAAAAAGCCGGCTTTTGTTTGCCGGCCGTGCTATCCGTATCGCAGGTATTCTTAATATCTTTCTGCCACTTCGGCAAGGGCTTTGCCGTGCAGCCTGTATACCGTCCATTCATCCATGGGAACCGCTCCCATCTGCTTGTAAAACCGGATGGAGGGTTCATTCCAGTCCAGGCACCACCATTCCAGGCGGCCGCAGTTCCTTTGCACCGCCAGCTTCGCAAGGAAGGAAAGCATGACTTTTCCGATGCCCTTTCCCCTCATCTCAGGCTTCACATACAGGTCCTCCAGGTATATGCCGGGTTGTCCCAAAAAAGTGGAGAAATTGTGAAAGAATAGAGCAAAACCCACCGGCTCGCCTTCATATTCTCCGATAATTACTTCGGCCGCCTTTTTTTCAAACAGGGATTCTTTCAAAATATCTTCCGTGGCCGTCACCATATCAAGCATATTTTCATATTCGGCCAATCCTTTTATAAATTCCAGGATGAGTGAGACATCCTTTTCTTCCGCAAACCGCAGTTTAAACCCGTCCAGCTTCGTATCTATCAACTCGCTCATGAATACCTCTCAAGATTAGTTTTATACCAATATTATACATTGGAACTGGATTTGTAAAGCCCGAGTTTGGGGATATTGTCATGCGGCCTTTGTTTACAGGTAACTGACTGCAGCAACCTTTCACCTCAAGCTTTTAATGTCGGCGATAATCTTCTCGCAGACATACCTTTCCTTTTCCGGCAATCCTTTATCCTTCACTAACCCTGTATAAACAGCCTCCACATTGTCTATCCGCTCCTTATTTTCTTCTATGAACAGTTCGTTTGCCAGCAAACGGACGATTCCATCGATTCTGGACTTCTCACGGACACTTAATTTTTTTATGAAGTCCTCCGGGGCTGTCTTTTGGTACAGTTGGAGCACTTTGGAGCCATAGCCTTCCGCATAGGCACCGTCAAGCTTCTCGTAATAGGCATCAAAAAGCTTGTTCAAGTCGTCCGTCTCAAAGCTTTTGAGAATCTCTCCGGGATCGGTGCCCGGCACCTCTTTTTCTTTACTGTCTTTGGACACGGAAGTTTGAGTGCCTTCCTCTCTATCGGTTTTTACGCTGCCGGCATTTTGCGCGCAGCCGGAAAGCAGCACCGAAACGATGATCAGTGTACAGCAAAAGGATTTAACAAACGAATACACATAAGTCTTACGCAGAACAACCACCCGCCATTCTTAAAACTAATTTCACTCATTCATTTTTGCCTTTGAGCTGGTCATAAAACCCCTGCTTATCGGTCCATTGAATTAAGTCGACCTCGAAGCCGTCGGGGTCTTTTAAATAAAACTGCCTTGAAAAGGGCTTAACGATGATTTCTCTGTCCTTTTCCACATACCCTTTGATTTTCAGAGCCTCCAGCAGTTCATCTGCATTCTCGACCCCATAGCCTATATGCCTGAAATTACTTTCCCGCTCCCGGGCAAAGTCTTCTTTTTCCGAAATAAACAGTTCATGTCCATGCTCTTTGAGAATGGCATAGTTTTTCCCATTGGCCTTTAACCCTCTGTCAATCAACACATAGCCCAGAGCCCCCTGGTAAAAGTCTATGAACTTTTCAACGTCTGAGACATACCTGTTCAGATGGTCAACGGCTTTTACCAGCAGTCTTTCGCTCTCCATTTTATACCTCCAGCAAAAAGCTGTAGCCATGCTTCTTGTAGCCCAGGGATTCATAGAAATCATGTGCCCTTTCCCTTTTCAGGTTGCTGGACAAAGCAACTTTATAGCATCCCCGTTCCTTACAGTAGTCCATGGCAAAGGCCATCATCTTTTTCCCGACGCCAAGGCCCTGGAGGCCTGTTTTGACCACCACGTCCTCAATCAATCCCGAAGGGGCGCCCATGTGCGCCAGATTGTCCATTACCGCAAGTGCAAAGGTTCCGATTATTTCTCCATCAGCTTCCGCAACATACACTTTATAATCGGGATAGGTTTTCATCCGGTTGAAAAGGGACCGGGCCTGTTCTACCGGCAGCACCTTGCCGCCGTCCATATCTTCTTGCCTGTGGAGCTCAAGGATGCCTTCCAGGTCTGCTTCATGAGCTTCTCTAACACCAATGTCCATGGCCTTTTACCTCCCAGCACCGGATATCACTATCCCGCGCCTTCTTCCGTGGATTGTGTGAAAACCGCATGGCCTGCCTTGCGCAAAGCTTCCACCGCCCGGTCCAAAGCAGCCTCTTTGACCAGGATGTAGTCGGTGTCGTAGGTGGATATGGCAAATATGCTTATATCTTCCGCCGCCAGCGTTCCGCTGATGGAGGCCAGAATGCCGGTCAGCGAAAAGTCCAGGGTCCCTTCGACTTTTAATACCCGCCAGCCTTTTTCACATGTTATATCCTCCGGGATGTTCTGCTGGGAGCACACGAGGGAAAGTTCGGACCGGGTTTTTGTGATTGAGAAAAACTCGCTTTCCTTCGCCCAATCGGGAATAGTTCGGTCTTTGTCCAGCCTGCACACCCCGTAGGTATCCTGCAATACGATAAATTCAAGTTTTCTATCTTCCATCCTATCTCCTGTCCTTCTTGTCCATGAGAGCTTCCCAATCTCCATATTCCATATAAACTGCGCTCTCATCGGCAACGCTTTTGCCGTATAATTTTTGAACCAGATGCAGCGACAGGTCGATTCCTGCCGATATGCCGCCGGAGGTCAGTATCTTTCCATTGTCTACAAACCTTGCGCCGGTTTTGATTCTGGTTTTGGGGGCGATTTGCGCCAGGTGTTCCGCCACCTCGTGGTGGGTCGCCGATTCCTTGTTGTCCAGCAAGCCCAGCTTGCCCAATATCCTGGCACCCGAGCATACCGACATGGTTGTCCTGGAACTGGTATAATTCTTTTTCACCCAACAGAGAACTTCGTCTTTGCCCATTTCCGCTTTCGTGCCCACTCCACCCGGGATTATCAGGACGTCAACCAGGGGGTGGTCATCAAAAGAATAATCCGGCACAACCCGCAATCCATTGACCGACTTTATTTCATTTCCGTCCCCGGTGATGGTAAAAACCTTGAACAGCTTATAGCCATTCAATTCCGAAGCTACGGAAAAAACCTCGTAAGGTCCTGCAAAGTCAAGAAGCTCCACCTCATTGAAAAGGAAAATACCCACGTTATACATTGAGTCGACCTCCCCTTTATAATTCTCTCGGCTTTTATCAGAACGCTACTCCCGTCTTGCCCCATTTTAAATTATCGTCTTCTTGGCCCAAACCATATAATTTCAAGCAATAAAATTTCAAGCCATTTACTGCTTATGAAGCTCTACGCTGAGAATAATGTTTTTTGCCGCTTCCAATACCTGCGCGTCGGGATCGGTAGCATAAATCAAATGCGCTTTGCTTCCCGCGTCAAGCTTCCACCACAGCCAGTGGAGTCTGGATTTGTTCCGTATATCCGCCGCATCTTCGGAAATAAAAAGTCTTCCTTCCGTATCGATGAAAACGGTGTCTCCTTTATAGCCATAGTCCATCGTAAGGACGGTCTTATCTTCAGCGGGTTTTCCCCCATACTGTCTCTTCACTGTTTTATCTTTTAAACTGTCGTGAAATTCCCGGATTGCTTTGCTGTCAGAAAATATTATTTCATTTGAGTCTCCGTTCCCCTGAGAATGGATGTAAAATTCAGCCGGAGGGTCCTGGCGCAGCAAACTTAATACATTTGAACCTTCCGTATCAAAATGTATTGCTGCAACACCTGCCGTTAAAAAGCATACAAACGCAATAATTACCGCCAGCAAACCTTTTTTCA
>JAFADI010000035.1 GCA_023424965.1 Bacillota bacterium | reverse complement strand
AATCCAATGACGGGACGGCAGTAATGTTTCAAGTCCCCCGGGAGGGTGCGATGAAAGCTGCTATTGACCTTCATATTCATTCGGCCTTGTCTCCTTGCGCCGATAAGGATATGACTCCGAACAACATTGTAAACATGGCCTGTCTTAAAGGCCTGGATATTATAGCTCTAACGGACCACAATTCCGCGGAAAATGCAGGGGCTTTTTTGCAGTGCGCCGAAAATGCCGGTATTCTGGCGGTGCCCGGCATGGAGCTGGAGACCCGGGAAGAAGTGCATCTTGTTTGCCTTTTTCCCGGAATCGAGGAAGCATTGCACATGCAGAAAATCGTGCATGCGGCTCTGCCGGACATCAATAACCGGGAAGACATCTTCGGGCAGCAGATGATCATGGACCGGGAGGACAACATCCTGGGATTTTTTCCGAAACTGCTGGTTACCGCCGCCGACATGAGCATCGATGAAGCCTTTGACACCGTAAAAGAGCACAGGGGTGTCATCATTCCCGCCCACGTGGACAGGGAGTCCTACAGTATACTATCAAATCTGGGTATGATCCCCGACAATCTCGAAATTCAATATCTGGAAGCGTCAAAAATGTGCCGGCCGGCCCATTTGCTTGAAAGATACCCCCATCTGGACAAATACAAATTCATAACCTCCTCCGACGCCCATTACCTGTGGGATATCAGCGAAAGAGAGAATTTTCTGGAACTGGAAGAGCTGAGCATACAGTGCCTTTTCGACACTTTGCGGGGCTATCCGGTTTGACCGTCTTTCCCCAGAAAACTGCATAGGGACTGCCTTACACCTCAAAGGTCGCTTTTGCTTGGTATAATTTGAATTTCCAAGGTCAATAATATCTTTCGAGGTGTTGGGCGATGTCAAAAACCATAGGAATCCCGAGAGGATTGTTCTATTACAAATATTTTCCCCTGTGGAAAACTTTTTTTGAAAAGCTGGGTGTCAGGGTCATCGTATCGGACCCGACCTCCAAGCAGATACTGGATATGGGCGTCAAATCCTGTGTGGATGAGGCCTGCCTGCCTGTTAAGCTTTTTCATGGACATGTTCTGAATTTGAAAGGGAAGGTGGACTATATTTTCATACCCAGGTTCACCAGCATTTCCAGGAACGAATACATCTGCCCCAAATTCGGCGGGCTTCCCGACATGATCCGGCACACCCTGGACGGGCTTCCCGAAATCATTGATACGGAAGTGAACCTGAGGAAGTCAAAAAACAATGCCATCAAGGCCTTCTACGAAGTGGGAGCCCATTTTACCAGTGAGGCGCATTTGATTAAAAAGGCCTACGGTGAAGCCATCAAGAGCCACAGAGAGTACCGGCGGCTGATAACGGAGGGACACCTGCCCTGTGATCTCCTGGAGGGCAAAAGGGCGGAGCGGCAGGAAGGGATGGAGGGAAGCCGGCTGAAAATAGCGGTAGTGGGCCATCCCTACAATCTCTATGACAGCCATTTGAACATGAACATGGTAAAGAAGCTTAAAAGGGAGAACGTGGAGGTAATCACCGTCGACATGGTGGATGAGGCAGTGGTAAATGAAAAGGTGCGGGATATGCCCAAAAGGCTCTTCTGGAACTTCGGCAGACGGGCCGTGGGAGGTGCCATGCACTTCCTTGACGACGAGGAACTGGACGGCATTATCTATTTGATGTCCTTCGGCTGCGGAGTGGACTCCTTTGTTTGTGATATTATTGAAAGAAAAGTGAGACGGAAAAGCTCAATACCGTTCATGGTGCTCACGCTGGACGAGCATTCGGGGGAGGCAGGCTTGAATACACGCCTGGAGGCATATATCGACATGATCAGATGGAGGAATGCAAATGAAGGTAACCTTCCCGCATATGGGTAATACATATATACCGGTAAAGGCTTTGCTGGACGATCTTAACATCGAATACATCATCCCGCCCTATAACAGCAAGAGGGCCCTGGAGCTGGGGACAAAATGCGCTCCGGAGCTGGCCTGCCTGCCCCTTAAAATTAACATAGGGAATTTTCTTCTGGCCAGGGAAAAGGGAGCGGACACCATATTGATCACCGGAGGATGCGGCCCCTGCAGGTTCGGTTATTACGGTGAAATGCACAGGGAGATACTAAAAGACCTGGGCACCCCCATGGAGGTCATAACCCTTGAATGGCCGGATAAGGGCTTAAGTGAGCTTCTGGACAGGATACGCAGGCTGACGGGGGGACTGAAGCTTCACCGGGTCCTTAAAGCAGTGAAGGAAACGGCGGCAATTTCGAGGCAGGTGGATGATCTTGAAAGGCTTGCTTTCAGGATGAGGCCCAGGGAAATAAAAAAAGGCAGCGTAGACTCGCTCTACGGCAATTTCCTTTCAAAAGCCTATAATACCAAAGGCTCCGTTGAGCTTAAAAAGCTGGTAAGGGATACGGAGAATGAGCTGCTGAGGGTGGAAATCGACAGGGACTGCAGGCCTTTGAAAGTGGGCATCGTAGGCGAGATATACACCACCATCGATCCCTACGCTAATTTCAATCTGGCGGCCAAGCTGGGCAATTACGGGATTGAGGCCGATAGAAAGGTCACCGTCAGCGGCTGGATTATTGACCATATAATAAAAGGTGCACTCCACCTGCCCAGGGACATGCGGTATGTGGATGCAGCCAGGCCATATCTGGGGACCATGATCGGGGGCCATGCCCAGGAGACCATCGGCCATTCGGCCATGTATGGGGCTGAGGGTTACGACGGCATCATCCAGGTTTACCCCCTTACCTGCATGCCGGAGATCGTTGCGGAAAGCATTTTGCCGGCAATAGAAAAAGACTATGACATACCCGTACTCACCCTGATCATTGACGAGATGACGGGGGAGGCGGGTTACCAGACAAGATTGGAAGCATTTGCAGATTTGCTGCGAAGGAGAAGGGAGCGAAAGGCGCTTGGAGAAAACTACGCTTTATCTGGGAGTTGACGTAGGCTCGGTAAGCACAAATTTGGTTTTAACCGATGAAAATGATAGAGTTGAAGAAAAGCTCTACATACGAACAGGAGGACAACCCATAAACGCCATGCGGGAGGGAATGAAAATCCTTTCGGAGCGTGTGGGGAACAAAGCCAGGATTAAAGGCGTAGGGGCCACCGGCAGTGGAAGGCAGCTTGCCAGTGTAATAATCGGAGCCGATATAGTAAAAAATGAGATAACGGCCCATGCCGTGGCTGCCCAGAAAATTGAACCGGGAGTAAAGACCATCCTTGAAATTGGGGGGCAGGACTCCAAAATAATCATCCTGAAAAACGGAGTGGTGTATGATTTTGCAATGAACACCGTCTGTGCCGCAGGGACGGGTTCTTTTCTCGACCGGCAGGCGGCAAGGCTGGGTATTCCCATCAATGAATTCGGAGGCTATGCCTTAAAAGCAGCCTCGCCTGTAAGGATTGCGGGAAGGTGCGCCGTGTTTGCGGAATCCGACATGATTCATAAGCAGCAGACGGGACACAGCCTGGAGGATATCATCGGAGGCCTGTGCGATGCCCTGGTGAGAAACTATCTGAACAACCTGGCAAAAACAAAGAAAATTGAAGAGCCCATCCTGTTCCAGGGAGGAGTGGCGGCCAACATCGGTATCGTGGCGGCCTTCGAAAAGGCCCTGGAGAAAAAGCTCATCATTCCCGAATATCACGATGTGATGGGGGCCTACGGAGCAGCCCTCCTGGCCAAGGAAAAGATGGGAGCGGGCAGCTTCCAGAGCAATTTCCAGGGCTTCCGGATGACGGACAGGGATTACAGGGCAAAAAGCCTTGAGTGCCGGGATTGCTCCAATCTCTGCGAGGTGATCGAAATACTCTCCGATGGGGCTGTGATCGCCCGGTGGGGGGACCGGTGCGGGAAATGGGCGAACCAGGTGGCCCAGGAAGCTTCCGATAAGGCGGAAGTGGTATGAAGCCTGAAATAAAGAGGGATGGTTATGAACAAATATTATGTTGACCTCCATGTCCATATCGGACGCTCTTCCGGAGGAATGGAAATAAAAAAAGCGACGGCCAACAATCTGACTTTTGAGAATATCGCCCACGAATCCCTATACAAAAAAGGCATTAACGTCATTGGGGTGGTGGACTGCATATCCCCGTATGTCCTTGAGGATATCGACGCGCTGGTGGCAAGAGGGGAACTGGTGGAAAAGCAGAAGGGTGGCATGGAATACAGAGGCAGCCAAACCTTGATCCTGGGGGCGGAAATCGAGACCCATGAAAAGCATGGCTGCAGTTCCCATTCCCTGTGTTTTTTTCCCTCCCTTGCGGTCATTAAAAAATTCTCCGAAGAAATGAGCAAGCACATAAGGAACATCAGGTTCAATGCCATCATGTCGCGGCTCACGGGCCAGGAGCTGTTCAACATCGTAGACGGCTTTGGAGGGCTCTACATACCCGCCCATGCGTTTACGCCCCACAAGAGCTTTTACGGGAACTGCTGCGATTCACTGCACCAAATCTTCGACGACAAATCCTTTGCCAAAATCCCCACCGTGGAGCTGGGACTGAGTGCCGATTCAATGATGGCCAGCCAGCTTAGCGAACTGGACGGAAAGACGTTTATAAGCAATTCCGACGCCCACTCTCTTCCCAAAATGGGCAGGGAATACAATATCTTTGAAATGAAGGAACCCAGTTATGAGGAAATATTGAAAGCCCTGAAAAATATCGACGGCCGGAGGATTGTGGCCAACTATGGCCTGAATCCCAGACTGGGAAAATACCACCGGAGCTTTTGCGAGGTATGCGAGAAAATTATTGAGGGAGAGCCGCCGGTATTGAAGTGCCCCGTATCCGTCAAACACCATGTGACCGTCGGTGTAAAGGACCGCCTGGAAATCATCCGGGACAGGGATGAAGTCCGGATGGAAGGGCGGGCGCCCTATCACTACCAGATTCCATTGGAGTTTCTGCCCAAGGTGGGACCCAAAACCGTCGAAAAATTGATAGGGCATTTCGGCAATGAAATGAAAATACTCCATGACGCCAGCTTTGAAGAGATCTCAACGGTGGTGAAGGAGGACATTGCCAGGAACATTGTTCTTGCCCGGGAGGGAAAACTCGGGATCGAAGCGGGCGGCGGCGGAGTTTACGGAAAAATCGAAGGATAGGCATAGTGAAGGGATCCGGTCAAAACAGACCGAATCCCCTTGGGCGGACCTCAAAAAATGAATGGGTCAAATCGTCATTTTTTATGGCAGCCTTTGCCGGAAAGTCCTTTGGAGAAAAACCTGGGATATCCCTTTCCGTCCCATTGATTCACCTTGTCCGTAAATTTTTTGAACAATTCGTCAGCCTTGCCCTGGTCTACTTTACCTTCCTTGACCCTTTTATCAAGGGACGCTTTGAAATCGCTCTTCAGCATATCCTTTTTCTGCTGCACGGAAAGCTTGTCAAACTCTTTGACCTTTTGTATCCTGGCATCAATTTTTTTGGTGATCAAGTCGGCCTTTTCCTGGGGGATTTTGCCTTCCTTGAGCTTGTCCTGGATACGGGCTTTTTTGCTTTCCAACAGCTTTACCGGGTCCTCTTGCGTGCTGAATTCCTTTTTTTCATGGTGGGCCTGCTGCTGGGCGGAAGATGGCGCAGAAGCTCCGCCCGGAGCTGCAAAAGCAGCAGTTGCAGTGAACGAAGCAATCATGGCGCCGGCAATAAGGATTTTGATCAGTTTCATTTCAACACCTCCTTTGATAGATTTAGTATTACCCGAAATATGTGTACCGTGTGTTGAAATTGTGAACAAATTATGAAGGTTTTGATTGGGAAATATATGGGAAATTGTGCCGGGCTGAGATTTCCTATACTATGGTGGTATATACTTTCCAATGCGGTAAAAATATATGGGATGTGATAGTTCGAAAAATTTGGGAATATAATATACCATAATACCATCGTCAAATTGAATAGGAATGCGCTTAATCTATTGAAATATCTTAGAGCGGGGGAACCAGATGAATTCTACACAGCGTAGAGTTCGAACGGGGTGAATCCAAAAAATTGGTAGGGTCAGTCTCTTGCGATCCGAATCCGTCAGCTAACCTCGTAAGCGTTGAGGAGAAGAAAAAGTGAGCTTCAATTTTACAACGAAAGCTGCGGATACTTCTCCGCAGCTTTTTGGCGTTAATCGCCGGAACTAATAAACAGCAGGACAGGAGGAAATCGATATGATAAGAGTTTGCCTTATAGGATTGGGAAAAACAGGAAAGGAAATCGCGAAGTATTTGTTGCAGCAGGAAGATATAAAGCTGGTTTCAGTCATATGCAGTTCGAACAGCGAAAAAAAAGGGAAAGACCTGGGCGAGCTTCTGGACTGCGGCGAAACCGGTATTTTGGTGGATGGGGCGGATAACCTGGAACAGGTTATTTTTAAAACGAAGCCCGAAGTCGTTGTGGATTTTTCAAATCCCGGGGCCACCGTGCGCAATGCAAAGGTTTTTGCAAAAATGAAGGTGAATATGGTGATCGGCACCACCGGCTTTTCAAAAATAGGCCTGAGAAAGCTTTTTGTACTGACCCGCAAATATCATAATGCCATCGTTTATGCTCCCAATATAACACTGGGAGTGAATGTCCTGATGCTGATTTCCAATCTGGCAGCCAATATTTTGAATGACTATGATTTCCAGATAACGGAAATGCACCATAAAAACAAAAAGGATGCACCTTCGGGAACGGCCCTGAAGATCGCCAAAGAGATCGAAAAGGGAATTGCGGCCGCATGCCAGGACAGGAAGGAAGTAAATGTGCCCATCAATGCGGTAAGAGCCGGGGGAGTCGTAGGAAAGCATGAGGTAATGATTATCGGGGAGGATGACAAAATCGAGATATCCCATGAGTCCTTTTCCAGAAAAGCCTTTGCTGTCGGGGTGGGACGGGTAATCCACTTTATTCTGGGACGGAGCGGTTATTTTGAGATGAGTGATGTACTGAACCTCAAAAAGGTCCTGGGGGACTACCTGGACAAAGAGAACGCGGTCCTGGGCAAACGGTATGTAAGCTGCTACAGGAAGGAGCTTAAGGAATCCCAGGAAGAGCTGGCGTAAAGAAAAAAGGCCTGCAGCCATTGTTTGAAGCTGCAGGCCTTTTTGAATGCTCGTTTTACTGTACCACCCACCGGATCAATCCCAGGTCGAACTTGTTGATGAGCTCGGAGTGATAGGGCAGAACCCGGAAAGTATAGCCGTATTCGCCGCCCTCAACGATCCTTATGTCTGTGGAATAACGGTAGGTTGAAGCGTCAACCTGCTCTACCATAGCCATTTCGGCGATTTCGGGATTTTCGATGGTGTTGTTTTTGCCGATGGCGCCGTAGTATATTTCAACCTTCACACTTGCAGGATCAATGTTTCCCAGGAAGACGGAAGTAGTGATACCGATGGTCTCACCGGAAAAAAGCTTTTGCTCCTTCAACTGGTTCATGGACTTGTCGGCGATGATCTGCACCTGGGGCCAGTTCCTCTCGGTAAAGGCCTTCCAATCGGCAAGATTGGCGGCGTAACTGTAATCCGTGGACTTGATGTTGTCCACCCTTACCATGGAAGGCAGGTACATTCTTTCGGTGTACTCCTGCACCATCCTGTGGGTGCTGTACTGGTACGTCAGGGACCGGATGGATTCCTTCATGAGCTGTACCCAGCCCATGGGGATGCCCTTTTCATTCCTGTCATAGAACAGCGGGATAATATGCTTCTCAAGGGTATCATAGATGGACTCACTGTCCGCATTGTCCTGGTAGTATTCATTTTCATAGGCGGTGTCGTCGCCGATGGACCAGCCGTTTTTACCGTTGTAGCCTTCACACCACCAGCCGTCGAGGACACTGAAGTTTATGATGCCGTTGATACAGACCTTCTGGCCGCTGGTGCCACTGGCTTCCAGGGGCCTTCTGGGATTGTTCAGCCAGACATCCACACCCTGTACCAGATTGCGGGCCACCGTCATGTTGTAATTTTCCACCAGGATTACTTTGCCTCTGAAGCCTTCCTGTCTGGCGATATCATTGATGTTTTTGATGACTTCATGGGCGGGGCCGTCGGCAGGGTGGGCCTTACCGGCAAAGATGATCTGTACGGGCATCTCCGGATTGTTTAAAATTCCCTGTATTCTGGCTGCATTCCTGAAAATCAGATTTGCTCTTTTGTAGGTGGCAAACCTGCGGGCAAAACCAAGGGTCAGGGCCCCTGGGTCCAAAAGCCCATCCACTTCCTTGATGCTTTCAATGGATTCACCGTTTGCAATTCTCTGCTCACGGAGTTTTTCCCGTATGAAGCCGATCATTTTGACCTTTAACGCATAATGGGTTTCCCAGATATCTTCATTGGGTATGGAGTCCACCTTATTCCAGATTTCCTTTGAGTAAAGCTTTTCCTTCCAGCCGCCGTCCAGGTATTTATCATATAATTGCTTGAAACTGGGGGAGAGCCAGGTAAGGGTATGTATGCCGTTGGTCACATGGGTGATGGGGACGTCGTCCTCCGGAACTCCGGGCCATATGTTGTTGAAAATATTCCTCGAAACAGCCCCGTGAAGCTCACTTACCCCATTTTTCCTGCCGGCGATGGTCAAGGCCAGGGCGGTCATGTTGAAGTTCTGATGGTCGCCTATTTTAAGCCCCAGATCGATAAACTCATGCCTGCTGATGCCCAGGGAGCCCCAGTAGTTGCTGAAGTATTTATCGATGAGGTGGAGGGGGAACACATCGTTCCCTGCGGGCACAGGTGTGTGGGTAGTAAATATGGAAGAAGAAGAAACCACTTCCTTGGCGACCCTGAAAGGCAGGCCTTTGTCCTGTACAAGCTTGCGGATGAGCTCCAGGCCCATGAAGGAAGAGTGGCCCTCGTTCATGTGGTATACGGTGGCATTGATTCCAAGTGCGTCAAGAACCCGGATGCCGCCGATGCCCAGGAAAATTTCCTGCTGGATTCGGGTCTCCTGGTCGCCGCCATAGAGTCTGGCTGTCAGGCTCCTGTCGGAGGGACTGTTCTGCTCCACATCGGTATCCATGAAGTATATGCGGATTCTTCCCACATTTACCTGCCACACCTTTGCATAAACCAGCCTGCCGGGCAGTTCAACGCTGATCATCGTCTGTTCGCCCCTGGAATTATATGCCGGCTTAACGGGCAGATAGGAAAAGTTCAAATCGGTAAAGGCGGTTTCCTGCCAGCCCTCACGGTTGATTCTCTGGCTGAAGTACCCCTGCTTGTAAAAAAGGCCGATTCCCACAAAGGGTATTCCCAGATCGCTGGCGGCTTTACAGTGATCCCCGGACAAAACACCCAGACCGCCGGAATAGATGGGCAGCACTTCGTTCAAGCCATATTCGGCCGAAAAATACGCCACCGTGTCCTTTTGCCTGTCGGAGTGGTTGTTGTTGAACCAGGTATCGGAAGTTGACATATATGAATCGAATTTTCCAACGATCTCTTGATAACGCTGCATAAAACCGGGATCATTCAGTTTTTGCTCCAGCTTTTTCTGACTTACTTCAAGCAAAAACCTAACGGGATTCTTTCCGAGCTTTTCCCATAATGCCAGGTCAATCTCCCTGTAGAGGTCAATTGCTTCGGAATTCCATGACCACCAGAGATTATATGCTATGTCTTTTAATCGCTTCAATTGTTCCGGTATGACCGCTGTTACTTTAATTTTTCCTAAAAGATACATCGTGAACCTCCAATTATTTTGTATTCTATTATTATCCCTCTCTATTGATAAGAAATAACAAAAAAGTGATTTTAAATTAGCTGTTTCCGTGTCAAATAATATAGCTCCGCAGCGGATTTGTAAGGGCGAAGCATGAAAATTACGGTATGGATAAGATTACCTGGTAACAACATATTCAATATAATAGCATATATGGTGCCTGTTTGGTAGAGTTTGATGCCAAATAAACTGGATTTTGCCTTTTATTTCTTACTGTAAAATAATCCATACTTGTACAACATAATAAGAAAGTATTAAATTTCAAGGGATAAATTTTAGGGGTTATATTCTACTATGGTGAAGAAATTTATTATTTACGGTTTGCTGGGCTGGAGCATGGAAATCATCTGGACGGGCCTGGGATCACTTATTGGCGGTGATCTGAGGCTGCACGCCTTCACAAATCTCTGGATGTTTTTCATCTATGGAATGGCGGTTTTTTTAGAACCCATCCACCACATCATCGGGGGGTGGAACTGGTTTTGCCGCGGGGTCATATGGGTGGTACTCATATGGGGCATCGAATATTCTACAGGGCTGCTGCTGAAAAATATTCTGGGGGTATACCCATGGTATTATGCCAGTCCTTTTGCAATTGAGAATCTTGTAAGGCTGGACTATGCTCCCGCATGGTTTGCCGCAGGCATGATCTTCGAACGGGTGCATAAAACCCTCGACTCCTTTAAAATTGCATAATTTTTAAGTTTTTATTAATTTTTCCCTTCAATCGTTTATAATTTGACGAAAATCTATTATCATTGGTATTATATAATATGTAAATTTACATCTTTCATATTAAGGAAGGTTTGTATTGTGAGGACAAATGAAAACGTAATCAAACGAAGCGGTTTGAATCGGTCTGCGTGGAAAAAGCTAGCCATATTTCTGGCTTTTGAATTTATATTCACATCGGTTACCATGCCGTTACTGGTATTTTACGGCCCTTTTGAAAATATAAAAAAGACCCTTGTAGGCGCCTCCATGAACACGCTCAGGCACCAGTACATCGCAAAGGCTTTTTTGTCGGACGAAGCGATCAACAGGCTTTTAGGCGCCAGCATCGCGGTGGATCCCACCGCTCAGAATGAAGAGGAAATACAGGAGCTGGTGCTGGATGAGAAGAACCATTCCGACAGGATTGAAGTTTACAATGTGGACGGAGGGGACTTTAAAGGGAAGCTCATGATCGTATATGATCCCAAGAGGATGGTGGTGGGCTATTCCAGCAAGCTTTCAAAGCCGGGAGATGCCAAGAACACCCTGGCGAGCGGGGAAACTACCAGCGCTATCGCCAAGAACAGCGGCGCTGTCGCGGCAGTCAATGCGGGGGGCTTCATGGATGTACAGTGGACAGGCACCGGCGGCACGCCCACGGGCTTCATCATCCATGAGGGAAAGGTTGTTTACAACCAGCTTAAAAGTGAAAATACAAAACAGGATACGGTGGCATTTACCGATAAAGGCATGCTTATTGTGGGAAGGCATACGATCACCCAGCTGAAAAAATACGGGGTCAAAGAAGCGGTGAGCTTCGGCCCGCCGTTGATCGTCAATGGAAAGGGCACCATACAAAGCGGTGACGGCGGATGGGGAATAGCACCCCGTACAGCCATCGGACAGAGGGCCGACGGAGCCATACTCATGCTGGTGGTGGACGGAAGGCGTCTGGGTTCCCTGGGCGCCACGCTGAGAGACCTTCAAAACATACTTCTGCAATATAAAGCAGTCAATGCGGTCAACCTGGACGGAGGGTCTTCTACGACCATGTACTTTAACGGGAAAATAATCAATACTCCTTCGGATGTGCTGGGCGAAAGGTCCGTTCCATCCGTATTTATGGTTATGCCATCCAAGGATGGTGACCGATGATGAAAATGATTTTCAGAATATACAAATGGATTCTGCTTTCGGTATTTCTACAACTGCTTTTGCTGCTCTTCATCAACAATGTCTATCTGAACGGAAGAGACGGACCTGTGAAGGTGACCAGTGCGGAAGTTACGGGTGGTCAGGAAAAACCCAAAAAAGACACGAAGGTCAGGATTTCCGACAAGGCGGAACAGATCAGCGTATCCTTCGACGGCCTTTATTTGAGCTATGTGGTGGATAACAAACTGGAGATCATGGACCTGAAAAGCAAAAAGGTCAAAAAGAGCATCGCCATCAAAGACGGGGAGACCCTGACCTTTTACCGGTGGCTTCCCGACAGGAATATGATCATGTATGCGGTCAAGGGCACGGAAGGGCAGACCGGCTGGGTCCAGATCACAACCCACGATATCGATACGGATATAGAGACCAGCTACCCTCAAATATCCAAAATTTCAAAGCAGAGCCAGGTGGTGGACATTGAGTTTTCCGTCCTGACCAGGGTGTCCTATGTGAAGGTCAAAACCAGTGACACCCAGGCCACGGTGTACAAGTACAACATTATGGGCAACCTGAGTTATGTGATGGCCATCAACAGCCAGACAGTGCTCAAAGAGGCCAACTATGTGGATAAACTGGTCTATCAGAATGAGAAGAACAAGCTTTTTGTCAGGGATGGAAGCAAAAATGTGACCTGGAGCTTTCCCTTCAAAAACAAGATGGTTTTGCTGGGGATCGATTCGGAGGACAATGTCTATGCCGGCGAGCTCAACAAAGACGGCAAGGTTGCCCAAATACACTACGGCAAGCTGAGCGTGGAGCCGGACAAGGCGTGGCAGCAGATCAGCCTCAAGCAGCCGGCCGCTGCCGAAGACCTTGTGGTAACCCCCGACCAGAAAATTTATATGGTAGAAAAAGCCACCAAAAAAGTGTATAATGTAAAAAGCAACGATAGCATCCAATTCAAAGGGGAGTATGTTGAAATCATCAGCGGGTACGCCGCATCCCTTGATGACGGTGAATTAAAACTCACGGTATTAAAATAGGCCACGGTACAAAGTTGCGCACTTTAAAACGGGGGGTGCCTGTGTGGAAAATAATCTCCGGGAAGACTGCAGCAGACAGAAGCAGGACATCTTAAGGCGGCTCAAGCGGATTGAAGGCCAGGTAAAAGGCGTGCAGAAAATGGTTGAAGAAGACAAATTCTGTGCCGATATCCTGACACAAATAGCAGCCATAAGGGCCGCTGTCAACAAGGTGGGAGGGCTGGTACTGGAAACCCATACCAAAACCTGCATGCAAAATGTCCTGGAGGCCGGGGACCGGGAAAAGATGCTGGAAGAGCTTGTGGATACCGTCCAAAAGTTTTTAAGGTTTGTTGACTAATACGGTGTTTTGTGTTGATATTAATGGGTAAAAATAATGCAAATTAGAATAAAAACAAATATGTTAGATACAATAACAATGTAGGAGGACTTTTTATGGCAAGTGAGAAAATAATAGCACTTTCGAAGGATAATTTCGACGATGAGGTTTTAAAAGCGGGCAGTCCGGTACTTGTGGACTTTTGGGCGCCCTGGTGCGGACCCTGCCGTGCAGTGGGCCCGATCATGGATGAACTTGCGGAAGGTTATACCGGCAAGGCGAAGATATGCAAGGTAAACGTGGATGAGGAGGGAGAACTTGCGGCAAGGTTCCGCGTAATGAGTATTCCTACCATCATGCTGTTTAAAGAAGGCCAGGTAGCCGAGAAAGTGATTGGAGCCAGGTCCAAGGAAGAATTTAAAAATCTTTTAGATAAAAACATATAGCGATAAAAGCGACCGGGCATGGAGCCCCGTCGCTTTTGGCCGGATTTGCCCTGCAAATGGCCCAAACCCAAAAGTCATATTTGTTAATATGGCTTTTTTGATGCAATTTTATGGAGATAGAATTGTTTTGCTAATTATCTAGTTTTTGTAGAAAAAAGGAGGATTTTTAAAATCAGTATTGAATATATTTATATAGCTTTATGTGGTATAAAACAAGGGCGTTTATAAATATTTGACGATATAAATCAACAATAATAGGGGGATACAAATGGCAGGGGAAAAGCGTTTTGGAACATCTCTTTTTGGTTTTAAAAAGTCCGATGTAAACACGTACATAGAAAAAATGCTCAGGGAATTCGACGATAAATTAAAAGAAAAGGATGATGAAATCGCTGCCATCAAAAATCAAAGCAGGGAGATCAGAATCAAATATGAGGACCTGGCCAAGAAGGCAGATCAGATCAATGAGGACAGGGCAAAAATTGCCGATGTACTCATAAAAGCCCAGGAAAAGGGCCAGCTGATGATTGAAGATGCCAAGCTGCAGGCCATCGATGAAAAGAAAAAGCTGGAAGAGATGATCGAGAAGGAAAAGGAAAAGCTGGTGGATATCAAGCAGGAGCTTAAGCTTTTAAAGAGCGAGGTGGTCAGCACCTTGAAAAAATATGACGGGCAACTGGCGGAATTCCTTGAGGATGAAGCGGCAGCAACCGGAGAATAAAAAAATATTGTAATGTGTGATCAATTTTAGTATAATTATAATATTATAGTGTATATTCAAAGACGATGATGGGGAAGAGTACATATAAGAGTTTCAAAGCGAGCCGGAGAATGGTGAGAGTCCGGCAGAGGATTATATGGAAGGCAGCCCTTGAGTTTCTCCTTAAAAAATAAAAGTTTCCGGAATGGAGCTTTTAACAAAGGATGACGTTTATCCTACGTTACAGGACAACGGTGTGACTGCACCGGTTGAGAGAGCACAGTGAAAGTGCTAATTAGGGTGGTACCGCGAACAACTCCTTCGTCCCTTCAGTGGGATTGAGGAGTTTTTTTGATGCCTGAATAAGCGTAATAAAAGGAGAGGAGCAGATGAGGATGGAAGAGATTTTGGAAATTATGGAGAAAAACAGCAGGATTGATGCGGAACAAATTGCCGTGATGCTGGGCAAGGATGTGGAAGAAGTCAGGGCGGCAATAAAAAAGTATGAAGAAGAAAATGTCATTTTGGGCTACAATACGCTCATCAATTGGGAGAAAACCTCAAGGGAGCATGTAACGGCCCTCATCGAGGTCAAGGTCACTCCGCAAAGGGGAGAGGGCTTCGACAAGGTGGCGGAAAGAATTTACAGGTATCCTGAGGTTAAAGACTGTTATCTGATGTCGGGAGGCTTCGACCTGACGGTAATCATTGAAGGCAGAACCATGAAGGAGGTTGCACTGTTTGTCGCCGAAAAGCTGGCTCCGCTGGAATCCGTCCTGAGTACGGCCACCCATTTTGTGCTGAAAAAGTACAAGGACAAGGGCACCATATTTGAAGAAAAAACCAGGGATGACAGGGAGGCCATCGTCTTATGAACATGTCGGATATGATTTCGCCTGTGGTCAAAGGAATCCCTCCTTCGGGCATCCGGAAATTCTTTGACCTCATCAATGAAATGAAGGATGCCATTTCCCTCAGTATCGGCGAGCCGGATTTTGATACTCCCTGGAATGTGAGGGAAGCCGGCATCTATTCCCTGGAGAAGGGACATACCCATTATTCTCCCAATGCAGGTTTTTTTGAATTGCGGGAGGAAATATGCCGGTTCATGAAGAAAAAGTATAAAGTCGAATACCATCCCAGGACCCAGGTGGTGGTGACCGTGGGCGGCAGCGAAGCCATCGACCTGGCGTTAAGGTGCCTTGCGGGGCCTGGTGACGAGGTAATCATACCGGAGCCCAGCTTTGTTGCCTATAAGCCCTGTACGGTTCTTACGGGAGCCACGCCCGTTACATTGGATTTAAGGCCGGAGGATCAGTTCAGGCTTACGCCTCAGCTGCTGGAAGCGGCAATAACTCCAAGGACGAAGGTATTGGTCCTGCCCTTTCCTAACAACCCCACGGGAGCGGTTATGACCCGGCAGGACCTGGATGGAATTGTGGAGGTGCTGAAGGATAGGGATATCGTGGTTCTTTCCGACGAAATCTATGCGGAACTGACCTATGAAGGCACTCACGTGTCCATTGCCTCTTATCCGGAAATGAAGGACAGGACGCTGGTTATCAACGGTTTTTCCAAGGCCTATGCCATGACGGGCTGGAGGCTGGGTTTCGCTTGCGGACACCCGGAGCTTATCGCCGCCATGACCAAGCTGCACCAGTTTGCCATTATGAGTGCGCCCACAACCGCACAATTTGCTGCGGTGGAGGCTCTGCGCAACGGCGACGGAGCCATTGAGTCCATGGCAAAGGAATACAACCGGAGAAGGCGTATCATGCTTGAGGGCTTCAGAAAAGCAGGATTGAGCTGCTTTGAACCCCTGGGGGCCTTTTACGTGTTCCCCTGCATCACCTCCACCGGTATGAGCTCCACCGAATTCAGCGAGAAGCTTTTATTGGAGGAAAGAGTGGCGGTGGTTCCGGGCAATGCCTTCGGCGAATGCGGAGAGGGCTTTGTAAGGGCTTGTTATGCCAGCTCCATTGAAAATATCACCGAAGCAATGAAAAGGATAAGCCGGTTTACGGAAAATCACAGAAAATGAGGAATTGGGATGATGTATAAGCTTATAGCAATTGACCTGGATGGGACGCTGCTGGATTCACAGAAACAGATTTCTGCAAAAAATATGGAGGCCGTGAGGCTGGCTCAAAACCTGGGCGTCATGGTAGTGGTATGTTCGGGCAGGATTCTTGCCGGCGCAAGAGTCTTTGCCTCCCAGATGGGGCTGAGGGGGTTGATTGTCGCCTGCAACGGGGCGCTGATCAAGGACCTCTCTACGGAGGAGGTCCTGTATTCCAGCAGATTGAGCCGTGAAGACTGTATAAGGGTTGGAGACATATGCAGGAGAGAAAATATTTATTTCCATGCCTATGTGGGAGACGTGCTGTATACGGAAAGACTGGAGCGCTCTTCGCTCTTTTACTACAATAAGAATAAAGAGCTGTCTCCCCAGGAGAGGATCGATATCCGGGTGGTGGAAAACATGACGGATATTTTCAGGATGGAGAAGAAGGATCCCTACAAAATGGTGGTTATCTCCGAAAGCCGGGAATTATTGAAAAATGTAAGGGACCAGGTGGAGGAAATCGACTCGGTGGAGGTAACAAGCTCTCTGTACAACAACTTTGAAGTGCTGAACAGGGGAGTGAGCAAAGGCCGCGCCATTGAACTGATTGCGCGCACATACGGGATTCACCGCAATGAAATCATATCCATCGGAGATAATGAAAACGACATAAGCATGCTTGAATATGCGGGAGTTGGGGTGGTTATGGGAAATGCCGAAAAAGAAATAAAAAAAATGGCTGACTTTATCACCGGGACCAATGATGAGAGCGGTGTAGCGCAAGCCATATTGAAATTCATCGCTTGAAATTTTATGCGGTTTGCTTGTCTAGATTTTTGGATGACCTTATATAATACAATATAAGCTCATCCAATTCTTTGCTTATACTCAGGATATTCTCGATATTTCCTTTTTCAATTTCGCTGTACAGCTTTTGTCTTAAGTACTCTAAATTATTCAATTCAAACAACCCCCCAGTAATCAAAAAACAAAATAATACACGGAATGCTATAATGTAACAAAATGTGGTAAATTATCTATAAAATGATCGATTAATGTTATTTTATAGAAAGTGGGGACTGATGTCAATAAAATCCTGAAAAAAACTGCAGGAAAAATGAATTTTATTCCCATATATTGTAGTTGATAAGAGTGACATAATCCATATGTGGTGCTTTCGGAGACGACTGGCGACATGGATGAGCCTTAAGGTCCTTAAGTAAACATAAAATTAATTAATGGTAACTTGTGGCCGGCGGAATTCATATAATGTTATTAAGGCTCAGAGTCAAGGGGGGATTTTAATGAACAATATGCCGCATATGCAGATGAAAGGACATGGCTTCTGCCATTCTCCGGTGGCCTATCAGCCCACGGAAGAGCTGGAGAACATGTATCCGGAGATATATCACAGGGTTTACCCGAAGATAGTAAGTGCATGTGAGATGATGGACACGCCGACGGCTTACGGAATGTATCCCTATCCTTCAAGGGATGCCGTGGAGAGGCTGACTGACAACATATACGATGAAACGGTGAAGGAAATAGGAAATATCGAAGGCAACATGGAGAACACCAGGCAGCCGGTATTTTTCGGAGGAGGACACGGTGGATTCGGAGGATATGGGGGGTATGGCAGAAGACCTTTTTTGAGGGATCTTATAGGCGTACTCCTGCTGAGGGAATTAATCGGGAGAAGAAGACCTTATTACCCGTATCCTTACCCATATTAGAAGCTGAAAGAAAAAACAGGCCGTATCATATTCCTATGATACGGCCTATATTAATAGTGGTACACTAGATCGCGCTTTCGCCTCTTTCACCTGTTCTGATCTTTACTGCATCTTCAATGTTGTAAATGAATATTTTACCGTCTCCGACTTCACCGGTTTTGGCTTCACCGGAAATCAGCCTGATGATTTCTTCAACATGCTGGTCCTTTGTAATTATTTCAACTTTTATTTTAGGGAGAAGGTTCAAAGTAACTTCCGTGCCCCTGTAATATTCTTTTCTTCCCTTCTGGAGTCCGCAGCCCATAACCTGGCTTATGGTCAAACCATGGATATTGAACTTGTTGAGGGCCTCTTTTATTTCTTCCAGCTTACCTGGACGGATAATTGCCTCAATTTTTTTCATTCTATTCACCCCTTCAAATATTTGCAAGTACTTTAAAAGTATAACACTATCATATTATAAAGCCATACCTTATACAATAACGGTTTTACATGCCTGTTCCGGGCTGTACCGGATTACAGGCTTATTCCCTCATCCGCAGTGAAGGCGGGATATGCATCTTCACCGTGCTGTGTAGTGTCAAGACCTTCTTCCTCTTCTTTTTCATCGACACGGAGCTTGGTAAACAGGCTGATGACCTTGAGGATGATGAAGCTCACAACACCGGAGAGTATTACGGTCGCGATTATACTTACAGCCTGGATTCCAAGCTGTGCGGGATTCCCGAAGAACAAGCCGTCCGCTCCTGCCGGGTTGACTCCCTTGGATGCAAAAAGTCCCGTTGCAAGAGCTCCCCAGATACCGCCGATGCCGTGGCAGCCGAAAGCGTCCAGTGAATCGTCGTAGCCCAGCTTTGCTTTGACCACGCTGATGCCGAAGTAGCACAGAGGGCTTACCACCAGACCGATGATAATGGAGGAGAGGGGATCGACAAAACCTGCCGCCGGGGTGATGGCCACCAGACCTACAACGGCTCCTGTTGCAATTCCAAGGATCGTAGGTTTTCCATGGTGTATCCACTCAACGATTACCCAGGAAAGAGCCGCCGCCGCCGCTGCAGTGTTGGTTGCCACAAAAGCGCTCCATGCCAGTCCTCCAGCCGACAGCGCACTGCCGGGGTTGAAGCCGAACCATCCGAACCAGAGCAGGGCTGCACCCGTGACCACGAAAGGAATGTTGTGGGGTACCATGGGTGTAGTCTTGTAACCCTTTCTTTTCCCAATGACCAGGGCCGCAACAAGGCCCGCCACACCGGAACTGATATGGACAACGGTACCGCCTGCGAAGTCCAGAGCGCCGAGATTCCTGATCCAGCCGCCCACACCCCATACCCAGTGTGCCAGGGGATCATATACAAGCGTGGTCCACAGGAGGGTGAAGGCAATAAAGGCGGGGAAGCGCATTCTTTCTGCAAATGCACCTGTGATCAGTGCTGCGGTGATTACTGCGAAGGTGAGCTGGAACATTCCAAAGGCTGCGTGCGGTATTGTAGCCGCATAGTCGGGATTGGGATCTCCTCCCACGCCTTTGAAGCCAAGCCAGTCAAGGGAACCTATGATGCTTCCATGGTCGGACCCAAAAGCCAGGCTGTAGCCTACAAGGACCCATTGAATGGAAACGAGAGCTATGATTATGAAAGAGTTCATCATCGTGTTCAAAACGTTCTTTTTCCTTACCATGCCGCCATAAAACAGTGCAAGGGCGGGGGTCATAAGGAAAACGAGACAGGTAGATACAAATATGAAGGCTGTATCCCCTGTATCCACCGCAGGAGCGGCTTCTTCTGCAAATGCCGCAAGCGGCAGGCAAATGACCGTAAGTAAACTAAAAAGTACTGTTAACAACTTTTTGTTCATAATTCGATTCCTCCATAAAAAATAATTAAAGTAAAAATTGACGAGCTTTGTACAGAGAATTTTTCCCGTACATTCAAACATTGAATTATGGAATTATCGACTTTGATAATTTAAGATGCGCTGGAGCTCCGGCACGGGATCCCTACAGTGGGATGCGTGGGTGTAAACAAAAAAAAGCGCATATCGAGAGAATATAGTCTCTTGATAAGCGCCTTTACTTATTTTCACCATTGTCTGAATTATAGCATGAGTTACTTTGTATTGCAACATATTAATTGGTAAAAACCAAAAATAATTTATGAAAATTGATGCTTTACAACACAATCGCTGGCATATTTGAGAAGGATTATACGGACTGGACACAAAAAAACGTCAGAATATGAAGGCCAAAAAAACGGAACTTGCATAACCCGCAGACCTGTGCTAATATATACTCAAGTTTGGGATGTGTGAATTCCTGTTGTGACCGTCATCAAATGTCAAATTAAATTAATTATATACTTTTAGTTGGCTTGTTTTTTTGATATATTATATGTGATGTATTTGAGTTTTATGGAATAGCCAAACGGAGCGACGAAGCTTTTCACTGGTGGAGGGATATTTCCCGGTGGGGGGCTTTTCACATTTTTTCGGTAGACTATGTAATAATAAGTATGATCGCGTAGTACGATTAAATTAATTTGTGTGATTATAAACGAAAGGCGGTTATCTGATGGCCGGCGAGAAATATGTTGTAGCAGCTGCTGAAAATTCGCTGCAAATAGCAGTCCGTAATATTCTGAACCCTAACGGCTTTATATTTCTTGGGAATTGTAATGACTCAGCTTCTCTTTTGAGAATGATACGCAGTTACAGTCCTGATTTTGTTGTGGTGGATATGGCATTGCAGACAAGGGAATTGAGGAATACCCTTGAAACCATTGACGATGAGATGCTTTGCACCTGTATTGCCATCGGCGATTACAGGGACATGGACGTGGCGAGTTTGCTTGAAAAATCCAGGGTGCTTTATTTCTGCCAGAAACCGTTGAACAGGGAAATTCTGATACATACCGTTGAGCTGGCAATGATAAATTTCAGGAGAGTTTTTGAACTTGATAAAAAGCTTAAGGAAATGACGGAAAATTATGAGACCAGGAAGGTGGTGGAAAGGGCCAAATGGATACTGATCGAGCGGGATGGGATCAGTGAGGGAGAGGCTTACGAAAAAATGCGCAAAAAGAGCATGGACACACGGCTTACCATGAAGGCAATTGCCGAGGCCATCATATTTACCCATGAGATCAGCGGAAGCAAATAGGACTGTGAATGGGTTGTATTTAACATAAGGGAAGAAAATAATTCTATAAGGTAGGATTGATGAAATCATGGTCAGGGCATGGAAGAATGCCGGGTGGCCGTGATTTTTTTGCTTCTGGGGTATAAAATCCGGAAAAAAGCGCATACTAGCAGAGGAAAAATGATACACTTCAGTTAATTTGTATCATTATCTATTAAAGCATTATACTACATAAAATTACTTTTTTCTACAATATTTTTGCGCATCTGCAGCAAGCTATACGGTATCGGTTTTTCCTGCTGCTCCTACCATATAAATCGATTTCCGCTTTAGAATTGAACAAGGGAATAGAGTTCATCCTTTTGGTCCTGGTTTACTCCGATATACCGCAGGGTAATGCTCTGGGAGCTGTGATTGAAGGTATCCATAATCAAACCGATGTTGTATTTTGACATTTTATAGGTCCAGTAGCCCCAGGTTTTGCGCAGGCTGTGGGTGCCGAAATTCTCCACGCCGCAGATGTCCGCAGCCTCTTTCAGTACCCTGTAAGCCTGTATGCGCTTTATGTTTCCGCCTTTCTGGCTTGAAAAAAGGTGGGACTCCAGGCTCAGGTTCTGCCCTTTCATAAATGTGTCAATGGCTTTGCGCAGAGCGTTGTTCAGTTTTATCTTTTTCTCTTTCCCGGTTTTCTTTTCTTTTATGGTCAGATAGTCTTTGTACTCTCCTGCGCCGTTAAATATATCTTTAACGGTGACGGGCAGGATATCGCTGATCCTGAGGCCGGTATTCAGTCCGAACTTGAAAAGAAGACCGTATTTAGGGTCTTTTCCATTCAGATAGCAGTAAATTTGCTTGATATTGGCTTTATCTCTTATTGGTTCAACGGTCATTGCACTCATCCTCAATGATGTATTTTTTTATTTAATAGCATATAAAACGTTTCATATTAATTTGAATCAATCACTGCAGGATTACTGGCTGCAATTTGTGTAAGCGAGTAAATATAGACATATACAGGATATATAAAATGAAACATAATAACTGAATTGTTACATTTATATAAAATGCTATAAAAGTATATGTCTGCTGACAAAATGAAAGGGGCGAATGGACCATTGAGAGATTTTACCCAGGAACCCATGCTTGACATGTTCATTTTTGAGACCACACAGCTCATCGAACAACTGGAGCAATCCATCATCAGTATAGAAAAATCCGGCGCCTATACCGAGGCCGCCATCCATGAAATTTTCAGGGTCATGCACACCATCAAGGGCGCTTCTGCCATGATGCTTTTCGAAAACATTTCTTCCCTGTCCCACGCCATGGAAGACCTGTTCTACTTCCTCCGGGAGGAAAAGCCCGCCGAAACCAGCGATCCCCGGATCACCGACATGGTTCTGGAAGGCATTGACTTCATCA
>JAFADI010000258.1 GCA_023424965.1 Bacillota bacterium | reverse complement strand
TATATCATGTATTCTACGCTTCATTTCTGTGCGGATATGTAACGGCTCTAAACACTCGCATTTATCCCCAAAACTGAAAAGAATATTGTAGTAGTATTCGTTCTCTATGAAAGGAAAACTAACAATGCAATGCTCATCACCGTCTGGCGAAAAGTGTTCATAAGTGCAATAATCAAGTACCCTGTCCATGATAGATTTATGAATACGAATTTTGATTTTTATTTGCATTGTTGCCAAAATATCAGTAAAATCTAACTGCGGTTTTTGATAATCTCGTGGCGTAAAAAATTCCTCTTGTATTTGTAGGTTTGATGTGCGGGATAGTTTAAATAAGCGAAAATCATTCCTTTTATGGCAATACCCTTGCCAATACCAATGACTACTTTTCAATACAAGCTGATACGGCTCGGCTGTTCGTGCGGTTTTATTTCCATAGCGGTCTGCATATTCAAACGAAAGTAGCTTGCTTTCCTGTAAAGCTGTTTTGATAATTTCTAAATATGGTTGCATGTTCCTGTTGCCCATCCACGGACTTAAATCTATATACATTTGATTTGCTTTTAATTCAATGTCTTTCGCTCTGTCGGCGGGGATAAAACTCTTGACTTTCGCAAGGGCGTTTACCAGTTCATCACCTCGTATCATGTTGGAAAAACTGGAAAGCCCCATCAAGATAGCGGAAAGGTCGGCAGTCGAAAAAACCTTTCTATCAATCTTGTATTTCTGCATGATTTCAAAGCCGCCGCCCACTCCCGATGTTGAGCGAACAGGAATACCTGCCATGTTGATAGTGTCTATGTCGCGGTAGATTGTGCGGGGTGAAACTTCAAACATATCTGCTAACTCCTGTGCGCCTATACGCTTTTTATCAAGGAGTATCATAATAATGCTAACAAGCCTGTCAACTTTCATCTGATATCCACCTTCCAAAATTTCTTGTTATCATCATAGATTGTTGCCATACTGTTGTCAACAATCACAAGGTATAATAGAAAAGCAAACAAATCAATCTACCTATCAGGAGGAAACACTATGCAGAAAAAAGCCTTAGTAATAATCGATATTCAAAATGACATAACAAAGAATTACAAGGATGTTATTGGCAATATCAATAAAGCTATTGATTGGGCAGTCAATAATAATATTCATGTTATTTATACAAGGCATGAAAATTTATCAGCCGGTACGAGGACTCTTAAACCCAATACATATGGGTCTGAATTAGCTTCAGACTTGAAAATAGTATCAAAAAATGTTTTTACAAAATACAAAGGAAATGCATTAAGCTGTGAAGAATTTACAGACTTTATTAGTAAAAATGAAATATGTGATTTCTACATAGCGGGAGCAGATGCTGTTGCTTGTGTTAAATCAACCTGTTACAACTTATGCAAAGCAAATTATGGTGTTAATGTCCTATCAGATTGCGTTACCAGTTATGATAAAAGGAAAATTGACGAAATGCTACGTTATTATGAAAGTAAAGGTAGTAAAATTATTTGTTTGAATGACCTATTAATTTAAGCTCTTTCCATATTTTACGATTTACGCCATATGGCGGCGACCAATATGCACCAACTGACGGGCGACTTTTATACCGTGGGCGAAGTCTTAGGACATACGCTTGCGGGCATTGGCGCGTCGCTTGAATTATCTGTGAATTTTGAAGCCGTCACCGCCCGTTATGTTGATGTGCGGCTGGAACGCAAAAAGGAAGTGCTTGACGCTTATCATGGCGCACTTGGAAAAGCAAATCCGGCGGCAGCAAAGGAAACCGCAGCCACAAAATCAGGAACGCGCAAAGCCGCAAAAACGTAGTGTTTATGCGGCTTTGCTGCGTTCTATAAAGCAAAATCCATTGTTGAGATTGGCAGGTTATTCTACTATTTTTATAATGCTCCAGTATCAAGTTTGACGCTCCTCTATTTTTCACCGGTAAATACCTAATCAAACTTTAAACAATCAATTTATGGAAGCCAGGTATTTATATTGACAAACCCACTTTAATTTTATACAATCTAATTGTTTAAAATTATTTATGGAGGTGGATTGACAATGAAGCTTTATGATTATACGGTGAGAGACGCGGCCGGAGCCCAGGTTCCCATTAGCGGATATGAAGGAAAGGTGCTGCTGATTGTGAACACGGCCACCGGCTGCGGGTTTACACCCCAGTACGAGGGCCTGGAAAAGCTCTATGAGAAATACCGGTCACAGGGCTTTGAAATATTGGATTTCCCCTGCAACCAGTTTGCAAACCAGGCTCCGGGAACGGAGGAGGAAATCGTCGGCTTCTGCCAGTTGAAATATGATGTGCAGTTTAAAACCTTTGCCAAAATTGATGTAAACGGCAAAAACGAAGAACCCCTGTATTCTTATTTAAAAGGAAAAAGAGGCGGTTTCCTGGGTTCGGCAATCAAATGGAATTTCACCAAATTTCTGGTGGACCGGAAGGGCAATGTGGTAAAACGCTATGCTCCGGTGACAAAGCCTGAAGAAATCGAGGCGGACATACAAAGGCTTTTGGGGGAAGCATGACGCCTTATACCCGCTGGATTATTCATATTCAAGGGTCAGTCCTACGCCCACTTCCTTAAGGTTTACGGCCTGGGCCAGGGCTATCTTTGAATGCAAATCGGTGCAGTGGCAGGCGTGCACCTGCTCCGGCTCCAGTCTCCCCATGTATTCCAGCGTATGTGCAAGCTGCTCTGCCGAAGGCGCCAACAGATGGAATCCCCCCACAATATCCGCCACTTTGTCCTCCTGGCAAATCTTCTTCGCATGCTCGATGATATTGCAGATTCCGGAATGAGAGCACCCCGTTATGATGACCAGCCCTTTCTCGCTTTTATATGCCAGTGCTGAATCATCCGGCAGATAATCTTGCTGCTCCACTCCATTGATAACTGTTGTGCCTATGGGTTCCTGGTTTTCGAATTTATTCGTCCTCTCTATCTCCCCCAGATACACCAATTTCTCACTGAGCCATACCGGCTTCCTGGACAGTTGAACCTCAAAGCACCGGGTTAACGCAGCCTGGGAATATATGAAGCCAATGGGCTCGCCCTCGTCCATCTTCAAATCCAAGGCAGCCGGATGGGTGAGGAGTTTCATTCTCCTGCCGGAATCTTTATAAGTGGAGGCCTCCATGTTCTCCATCAGACTGGTTAAGCCCCATGTATGGTCAAGGTGTCCATGAGACAGGACAATCCTGTTGACCTCCCTCAGATCGATCCCCATTTTGTAGGCGTTTCTCATAAAGACATCCGAGTATCCCAGGTCAAAAAGAATCTTGTTATTTCCCTCTTCAACGAGGATTGATAATCCGGGTTCCCCCAAATAGTATACATCGATCAACGTGTTGTTATCTGCAAGAATCGTCAGTCTCATACTTTCTTCTTTCCTTTCCAAAGTCTTATGCTTTCTATTTTAATCCTTTGGGGAACAGTTCTCAACTGGCAATCACGTTATGTCTACTTATTTCATAAAATACATCGATGCTGTATGAAAACTTCCTGGAAGGATAGGAAATGCAGAAACAGCAGATGTGATGGAGGTGCTTTTGTGTATAGTCAATTTCCAAACCATATCGCCTATGGATATGTACCACAGCCCATCCGAGACGGCGCCGGAGCCACCGATCCCGGTCCGCGGGATATTCTCCGGGATCTGGAAAACCCCGACATGCTTGTTCCTCCCGCAACGGATGCCGGTTTGCTTCCCAACATGAGATTTTCCTTTTCCGATACCCACATGACCCTGAGACCGGGAGGATGGTCCCGGGAAATTACCTCCAGGGAACTGCCGGTTGCGAAGACAATGGCGGGTGTCGCCCGGAGGGAGCATACGCATTGCAGACACCTCCAACTTCCACGTTGCAAAGACCACCGCTGCGGCACTGGTGGAAATCAAACCCGGCGCCATGCGGGAAATCCACTGGCATCCCAATAACGACGAGTTCCAGTATTACATTACCGGCCAGGGGCGCATGACGGTATTTGCGGAGAACGGCAGGTCCCGCACCTTTAATTACCGTGCAGGTGACGTGGGTTATGTGCCCGCCGGTTATGTGCATTATGTTCAAAATACGGGGTCGGAAACCCTATGGTTCCTGGAGGCCTTTAAAAGCGAACGGTTTGAGGACATATCACTGAACCAGATGATGGCCGTTACACCCCCGCAGTTGATCGCAAGTAATTTAAATGTGGGACCGGGATTTTTGAATGGGCTGCGCAAGGTGCAGTCTCCGGTCGTTTCCTATCCCCATCCCATGAATCATCCAGGCTGGACTCCCGCACAGCAAAGCCGAAATCCCCGGGATAGGTGAAAGAAAGCGGCAAACCCGGCAGCACCGGCTTATTTCTTCTTTTTCGGCTTATCCTCTGCCCGGCTTATATTCTCGGCAACCCGGAATTTGACAATCCTGGTGATCAGTTCATAGGGCAGAGGCTTTTTTATGGGAAACTGTACGGCGCCTTTTGAACTCTTGTACTCCGACAATTCCTCTTTAAAGGCCTCGATTCCTGAGGGCGCCGGGTAGAAACCTATATGGCTTTTGTAGGCGGCAAAGTGCACCAGATTCCCATGCAGCACAAAGGTGGGCATCTGGTAGTTTATCTTTTCCTCCGCCTCCGGTGCCGCTTCTTTTATGACTTGCCTCAAGGTTTGAAGTGTTTCCCGGACCTCGGGGGGAAACTGCAAAATGTATTCGTCAATGGATGTAAAGGTACCTTTGTTTTCTTCCATGTTTTCTCCTTTCGTCCTGAAAGCCGCTTACAAATACCGGGCGATCATCCGGACCAGCTTTTCAGGCAGCTCTTTTAAATCGGTAATGTCCAAAAAACGCTCTTCTCCATAGATATGGCTGATTACATCCTTGTCCTGTCCAATGGCCGCCGCCACAAAGGCAACTCCTTTGCGCTCATATTCGGCAATTGTCTGCTGCATGTCCATAACTGCACGGCTTCCCGTATAGTCGTCCATTGCTTTGGGCTGTCCGTCACTGATGCTGATCAATAGCTTCGTCTGCCGGAGGGAAGCGGCCAGGCGGTCTGCGATAATTCTAAGAGCCATTCCGTCACGGTTGTTGCTTCTTCCACGGATTCCCATAAGCCTGTACCGGTCGCCGGGATCAATTTTGTCAACGTCGGCATATGCAAAAACCGACATCTGCTCCAGCCTGGAAACATCGGCGGTATCGCCATAGATCAGTATGGGAATATCACAGAGCCGGCAGAATTCATACACGGCTGTCACTGCACGCTTTGCCGCGTCCAATCTCCCGAAAGCCGACATGGACGCGGATTCATCCACCCTCAACCCCACGGCAAGAGAGGGTGCCTCGGCAGGAGGGCGCTTCCTGGCAAAATACCTGAAATCCCTGTAGGCCACACTGTCAGCCTGAAATCTGCTGCCATAATAATGGTTCCTGGCAAATTCCGATGAAACCTCATGCTCCAGCAGCGGGAGCGTCCTTCTGGCTATTTCCTGCACAACAGGCATGAGTTCCCTGCTAAACACCCCATATTCCCGCTGGTTTTCCCGGGTGTAATCCGGGCGGTGCACAATGAGCCTGACCCCCTTGTGAACCGACCGCGCCACAACTTCCCTGGCTTCCTGATTGAGCTTCTTTCGGAAATCCCGCTCTTTCTTTTTTGCTTCCTCCGGCATGGCTTCCGGATTTGCCTGATGATACCTGGGAGCGCCGTTGTCTCCCAGGTCTGAGCTCTCCATGCCGGCAGTTTCGCCCGGAATATCACAGGAGCTCTCCTCACTGTCGGCGGACTTCCTTAAAGGGATGCCGATTTCTTCGAAATTGCCGCCCGGGTCAGGTTCTATGCTGTCCAGACCTCCCCAGGTCTTAATCTCTACTGCCTCGGCATCCCGTTTTTTTTTACTTCATGCTCCGCTTCCTCCAGGCCCGTCAGCAAGCCGTGGCTTTCTAATGCCTCTTCCAGCAGCTTGATTTCCTCGGAATCGGTGGTGATCTTGTAGATGACCTTATGGTAAAGGGACTCTTTCACGGAAGCACCGGCCGCAACCGCATCCGTCCAGTAAAAAAACGAACGCATGCCTGCCACGCCCTTCATCGCGTTGGCCCGGGCCGTCTTATCCAGAACAATGATGGTATGGGCCAAAAAGTCCAGAACCTCTGGATCGTTATAACCGGTTTTGGCAACGGCACGTTCGATCATGATCTCTTTGGTGGGCAAATCCATTTTTTCCGTGTGCTGTACCCTGTCCCGCAGGGCTTCATTCAGGGGCCTGCATCCTGTATAACCCCGGTTCGTCGTAATCACCGCGATGAAGTCGGGATGCCTGTGTATGACCTCCATGGGAAGATTAATGCTGCCATCGGGCTCCAGCGCCGAATTTAGTGCCATTAGCACTGCGGCATCGCGGATAACGGTGGGCTCCTGTATCTCCAGCAGGTATCCCTTCTGATAGGCTCTGACGATTTCGGAAGGATAAAACCGGTACTCAACGGCTTCGTCCCCGGTGCTTTCGGCAGCCCGCTTCACCAGCTGCTTCAGCTTTAAAGCGGCCTGCTCCGGTGTAACTCCCAGCACATCCGTCAATATCTCTGCTGCGCTTTGAAACCCGTCACTCTCGTATAATGCCTTCAGAGCCGTTTGTTCTCCCGGCTCCATCCTATTTAGCGCCCCGGGGAAAAGCACCGGCAAAATGGCACCGATAATATCCGATTTATCCATGTCGGCAAAGCAGGTCACCTTGGTGTAAGGCAGCCCCAGATCGGCGGACAGGGCTTTTGCAAGCTGGGTTTTACCGGAACCGGCATCACCCTCCAGCAGGATATTGGTGATTTTCATTTCACCGCGGTTCCAGTTGCGCTTTATTTCTTTACAAATACGCAGTTCTTCTTCACTCACTTTATGGGATGACGGTTTTTTCCACACAAGGGCCTTTTCCGCACCGGTCAGCTGCCTTGCGGGCGACAGGCAGTATCCTTCAAGGAGGTGGCCGCCCCCATTTTCCATGGTATTCAAAATAATTCCCCTTTCAGAACTAATACCCCATCTCTTTTAACAGGCGGGACAATACGCGAAGCCGCTCTCCGATCATTTCACCGTCATCACTGAGCGCCTGTGAAAACAGCTTGATATCCTCATCAATCATGGGGTTATCCGTACAGACGGACACGCTCATGGCATCCCCCTGCAGCCCGATGCGGTCAATCCCGGTATTATCAGGGTCATACAGCTTTGGAAAACGGTATGCGTCCTGAAAATACAGGCTGCTTCTGCAAATCAAAATGGCCAGGTCAAGTGCGCGGTGCATGGGAAGTTCTTCCGACTGGCGGGACCATTTTTCTCCGGTGTGGCGCCATACTTTTGCGGAAATGTCCAGCTTCCCCCGGTCATTCCACTGGGCAAGCCCCAGGGAAAGACCCTTTGCATCGGTATTGTACGCCTTCCTGCCGTCAATGTTCCCGTAATTTTCAGAGACAATGACCGGCTTATGTTTTAACGTCGTTGGTATTTTCATGATTTACCTCCATGCCCCCGGTGCGCCGGGTGAATCGTCCCATCGGCAGCACAAAACGTAATGAATCACATTTTTATGGGGTTAATTGAAATTACTAAATTAGTAATTTACTAATCTACTAATTTAGTATAATGTTTCTTTCCTGTTGTGTCAACCCGTGACGTTAGAATACCCATTTTACAAATTTGTTACATCTTCCAGATACTTCCGCAATATTTTATTGCAATAATGGGTGTAGCAAGTTTTACTGTTTATAGCGCAGATACCTTGGGAGGGGAAGGGGTCATGAAAAAGTTTATGTGCTGGCCGCTCATATGGATTTTTGTACTGCTTTCCGGCTGCTCTCAAAAGCAGGCTGATTTGCAGCCCCATGTGGAAGTAAGGGAGGTCAATCCCATGGAGGACTTTTACGGTATCGGAGATGAGCCAACCATCATCTATGCACAGGTACCTTTTGGGGAAGACCGCAGGCTGGTGCTGGCAGATAAGGTGACGGACGGGGAACACTATCCCAATTTGTACCTCCTGGGCCCTGGCGGCAGACTTGTGGCGCTGACCCGGCACAGCGACTGCTGGACCTTGAATTTTACCGAATTTGGAGGCTACAGGATATTCTTCGGTCTTGCAGGAAGAGAAACCTACCAGTCCGGCGGAAGCTCCAGGCCTGTAAAAAAGGTGGAGGCAGTGTTTGCGGACAAATCGGAATCGACAGATACCCGGGAGAACATCCTTGCACAAATCAACCTGAAGGAGGGTGATCCACGGGTGCTGCAAAATGCCCAGGCCTATATCCTTCCTGTAAAAGGCCGGGATATGCCGGAGGATGTGTTCGGCATTTTTGCGGATGGGGAAAAGCTGTCCCTGTCGCAGGTATCCGTCGATCGAAACCAGGAGTATATCCCCGGGTACTTTATGGTAAAAAAAAGAAGCATCTACAGTTCCTGCGGCTTTACCTATTCCCCCATGCTGTCGCCGGAAAGCTGGGAAAGGGTGGATTCTGAAGGTGAAACAGGGCTCAGGGGAAAAACCGATGAAAACGGAAATGTGAATGCCCTATTTTTGAGACCCTCTCCGTCAATTTTAAAAGCCATTCATTTTCAAGAGTTGCCCTATGACGTAAAATCCTTCTGCCTTTCCAACAGTTATCCCTGGATCACGGCCTTTTCGCCGGGTGAAGAGGTGGAAGCGGTATATTCCGGAGAAGTGAAGCTTTACGACTGCCGGGCCTTCAAGCTGACTCCCCGGTCTGTGGACCGGGAAATGGAATTCAAAGATTTCCAGCCCCTTAGAGCAGCCGGAAAAACGAAATTAAAGCTTCCCGGAGAGCAGGGCCATTATCTGATCCTTCTGCGCACGGAGAAATACGGCGAGCTGCGTTCCCACCTGGGTGTCCTCAGGATAAAAGCCTGAGACCGGGTATTGAAGCCCGATCACCCGTTTCCCCTTTTGTCCTGGATCCTGTAGACAATTTCCCGCACCAGGCCTCTGGGTGTAAACCTTACGGTGAATACCAGCAGTTTGTTGATAAAGCCGGGAACCGCCACCGCCCGCCCCTTGATGAGGCTCCGGTATCCAAAGGCCGCTACATCTTCGGCCGGGGCTGCTTTAAAAGTTTTGAAGAGCTTTGAATTCCCCAGTGACGCCGCATCTTCAAAGCCGGTCCTCGTGGGCCCGGGGCAAAGCGCCGTAACCGTCACTCCGGTACCTTTGAGCTCTCTTGACAGCGCCTCGGAAAAGGAAAGCACGGCAGCCTTTGTGGCATAATACACGGCCATGTTGGGACCGGGCTGAAAGGCCGCGATTGACGCTACATTCAATATCCTCCCGTTTTTATTTTCCAGCATGGGCTTTAAGAATAATTTCGTCATGTGCATCAAAGCGGTAATATTGAGCTGTACCATGGAATATTGCCTGTTCCAGTCGGAATATGCAAATTCTCCGAAATCTCCAAAACCTGCGTTGTTGACCAGGATATCAACATGCTTCCCCGCCGTTGACAGGGCTCCATGGATTTCTTCCGCAGCATCCTTTAAAGAAAGATCCTTTACAATAATTTCCGCCAATATCCCGTAGTCCTCTTCCAGCTTTTCTTTTATTACGGCAAGCTTTTCCCCGCTCCTGGCAACGAGCACCAGATCATATTGCTCCCGGGCAAAAATTTTTGCAAGCTCGTAGCCAATCCCTCCTGATGCGCCTGTGATTAAAACCGTTTTATTCATATTTTCCTCCGACTTTCTTCTTATGGTGCATATCTACCACAGCACCGGTTGGTTAACCGCGGAAATAATCAGCGGGAGTATTTTAACAAGAAAACGGGGAGCCGGAATGACTCCCCATTCAATACAAAGGCTAAACAGCCGTTTTCCATCAATTATATCAAGCATCCATTACGGATATTGGGTGACCGTCTGCCGCATAGCCCCGGACTGGGCGGTAGCACCCGTATTGTTGACCACATGGTTGATTCCGCCATTACCCGCCAGGAAAACGGAGCATGCGTGGTAGACCTTCACATTTGGAGTATTTGGCACCTCGATGCCCGTATTGGCCCATACCACTGCGGTGTTGAAGAAGGAATATACCCCGGACCCATAAAGATTATGGGAGGTTACCGAATTCGCCACCTTGTAGGAGGCATACCCGTTTACGGTGCCGTTGTTGCTCATCCAGCTGGCCTGGTTGGGTACGTCATAAGGCATTTCACTCTGGTAGAAGTAGGTTCTCCCCCCATTGCCGTTCCATACCGTCTGGTACTGCTGGAAATGCTCCACAAAGAGGCCGTACAGCGTCACATCATTCCCGTTTACCGTCATGCCGACCGCTGCGGGATTCACCGTCCAGCCCACACCGGTGCCGTGGTCTGCACGCCATACCCAGAAATTATCCCCGATGACATTGTTGCTGTTGATGGCAAGGCACAGGTCGGCTTTCCCAACGCCTGCCCCTCCCACTCTGAAAAAGAGGTCACTGAGGGTGGTAGGGTTGGCAGCGTGGTTTGCCGAGCTGCCCGCAGGCCCGACCTGCAGCAGTACGGGAGAGTTGTTGGCACCGGCGTCAAAAAGGATTCCTGCAAGCTTCACACCGTCCACGTCGGCAACGGTCATGGCAGCGGTGCCGTTATCGGGTATGAGGGTGGCCAGTCCAAGGCCCAGCACAACTGTATTGGCGTTGGTCACATTGAGCGGTGCGCTGAGATGGTATATGCCGGGTGTAAACAGGATGTTCTTTCCCTGGCTGAGGGCGGCGTTCAGGCTTGCCGCCGTGGACGTACCCGGGTGGGCTATGACGAACTGGTCAAGGCCCAGGGATGTGCCCGCTCCGATTCCGCTGGCCCAGGTAATTCCCTGGGCGTTGGTCCTCAGCGCAGGTACGAAAACGTTGTATTTCCCACTGCCGTCCAGGTATACGAAAGGTTTTTCACGGATTACCGGCGTCTGGGTGAAAGTGGTGTAGGCCGGGTTGGGATAAGCCGTATCCGAAGGAGCATTTATATTGCCCACAAATACCATGTTCCAGTTGGAACCGGTCCATGACCCCATTTGGGAGTTTCTGGTCAGGTATTGCTGCTGCGAACCGGAAGAGATTTGCCCGTCGACCAGAGAATCGGCGATAAACCCTCCGCTGGACCAGCTTCCGTCATAATTCTGGGGATTTGGATCCCACAGGGTCAGGGAGCCTTTTATGTGAACACGCCTCATGGGAGCCGCCTGTGATACGCCCCAGGTTTCCGTGCCCGAAGGGGCCACCGGGTTTGCGGAATAGGTGGGGACATCCGCCAGGTTTTCTACCGACCGCCAGAAATTGCAGGTGGCATTCCCACCCATCCAATCGGCCTCACAACGTACCGAACCTGTAATGGTGACATCGTCGGGCCTTTGGCCCAGGCCGTATACCGAAGTATAGTAGCCCACGGCAAGATTCACATTGTATGCGCCCGGTTTGAAGAAAAGAGCATACCTTTCGGAGCCGAATTGATTTTGCTCCATTTGATTGAATATGCCGTCCACCGTACTCTGAATGCTGGCACTGGACATGGAGGGGTCAAATATTTTGACATTGGGCCCGAAGTCCAGGGTGGTAGTGGCAGTAACCGGCACCGACAGGCTTGATTCCCCGCTCCCGTTGACCGCTGAAACCTTATAGTAATAGGTGGCGGTATCCAGTCCCGTATTGGTATAGCCGGTTGCAGTTACAACAGCTCCATTGACTTTGGTGTATGTACCGCCGCTGGCAAAGGAACGGTACACATTATAGCCTGTTGCTCCCGACACCGCCGCCCAGCTCAGGCTGACGGAATTGTTGGTGACGGAACCTACCGTAAGTCCGGTGGGAATGCCTATGGACCCGGTGCCTATGGTAATCACGGAAGTGGCGATGGCGGAATCGGTCATACCGGCTTTATAGGCAATGGCCTTTACCGTCGTGGTGGCCGATACCGTAAATGGCCCGGAATATACCGTTCCTGTGGTAGCTGTCGGATTGGAGCCGTTGGTCGTATACCGTATGGCAGCTCCCGCAGTTCCATCGGTTATGGTTACGGTCTGGGCCGATGCATAAGTGCCCGTTGCCGGCGTTATCACGGGTGTTGCCACGCTGTTGGCCGCCCCAGTGCCATATACCTCGAATTCCCAGAGGGAGTAACCATACCCCGTCGTTCTTGCCGTTCCGTACATTCTTACATATTTTCCGGTTACCGGCGCCGTAAAGGTTATGTTCTCCGTCCCGCCGATTCCGCCGGTTTTGGTGTAAGCGTCGGTCCAGGTGGCATTATCCGGGGACACCTGGATCTTATAGTCCTTCCCGGCCGCGGTCTCCCAGTAGAGCTTTACCCCTGTCACGCTGTAGCTTGAGCCCAGGTCCACGGATATCCACTGGGGATCAGTGAAAGCAGACTCCCAGCGGGTATTTCCGTTCCCGTCAAAGGCCGCTGCGGCTGTGTTTGCCCCCTGGTTGGAAGAGCTTGCCGCCGTCTTGTTCAAGGCGATGTTGACGGTGCTGTCCTGTGTGTTATATACCTCGAACTCCCACAGGGAATAACCGTATCCTGTGGTTCTCGCCGTTCCGTACATTCTTACATACCTTCCGTTCACCGGAGCGGTAAAGGTTATGTTCTCCGTCCCGCCGATTCCGCCGGTTTTGGTGTAAGCGTCGGTCCAGGTGGCGTTATCCGGGGACACCTGGATCTTATAATCCTTTCCTGCGGCTGTTTCCCATATCAGCTTCACTCCCGTCACGCTGTAGCTCGAGCCCAGGTCCACGGATATCCACTGGGGGTCGCTGAAGGCAGACTCCCAACGGGTGCCTGTGTTGCCGTCGAATGCTGCCGCCGGCGTATTCCCTCCCAGATAGGAGGATGCCGCGGCCGTCTTGTTCAGGGCTATATTGACCGCCCCGTTGACAACCGTGGGCACCGCCGTGAACAGACTCAAAACAAGGGTTAGAATGATCATTACCGATAGGATCCTTTTACTTTTTAACATCTTTTTCTACCTCCTCGCAGAATGTTTTTTCTCTGTTGACCGTGTTCAACTACATACCTTTACTTTTAAAAGTCCCTCCTTTCTCCCGCCAATTCATAAAAGTATTTATATTGAAGTTATGTAGTTCCGCTTGAATCTCAGGATTTGTATGCAGTGTGTGAGCGTTGAGGAGTGGCAGATTATTTTGCACATGGATGGGATCCGATGAATATCTTTGATACTTGCCGGAAATAATTGCGACGGCTTGCTTCAAGAGTTGTCATGCTTTTGTTTATTACAAGTGCTATTATATTCCATATATGTATATATAAACATGTGTTTATTTTACTGAATCATTCATTCTTTTTACTTGTTATGTAAATGAATTTATTCCGGCCGCCTGAAAACCCCGGCCAACAGCAGGCAGGTGACGGGGAATACCACTGCGTAACCTACGATGCCGATATTTCTTATTTGCATGTTTCCGGTGACAGGACCCATCAGCCCGGCAAAGCTCAGTACTCCGCAGGCTATCATGAAAATCCTCACCACAGTCTTCTTCCGGTCTCCCTTGAAAACGGGTGCGGCAAAAAGCACCGAAAGGCTGAAGAAAAAATCCCACGCCAGTATGTCCAGTGCATAAACGACCGAAGGCCATTTAAATGAAAAAAACAGCGGAACCCATGGCAGGCCTGTAAGCGACTGAATCTGGCGGCTGACGGTCAATATCAGGAAGTGCACGCTGCATGTGATGCAAGCCATAATACTCATAAAAACAAGTGCCACCAGGCTTAACCTCTTGGTATTTTGGGGCGCGAAGGCATGGATTTCAACCATAAGCACCACCATCAAAGGGGCCATTATGAGAATCAGTATTTCCAGAAGGGAAAAAAACGGGTCCCCCACCGGCTCCGAGAGGGATTCAAGGGATAATAGGCCAATGCCCAGCGTCACCACATAGATAACTCCCAGGCAGAACAGAGCGACTGCCGCAGTTTTTCCAAGCAACCGGCCGCGATTTGTAAAATCCTTGCCGGACATTCCCTCTTCTTCATTTTTTATTATTTTCATACCGACAACTCCTTTGTATTTGCTGTTTCATCCTTTATCCTTTGTGCTATAGTGTGCCTGCTATCTTTTTGTGTTATACCGGATTCCCTTGTACAAAGCCGTGGTGATTTCGATTGCACCGGCCAAAACAATTACAGCCACAAACCAGCTTTTTATTTTTTCCCACAGGGCGGGAAAATCATAGGTCATATTTGCGTACTTGACGACTTCCGCCGGAAAATCCGCGTTCCAGATACTGCTATCGGTAAATATAACCAGCGCCAAAGCGGTTGAGGCTATTGTCAGAGCCACATGCAGGACGGAAAGCTTCAACAGCCACCTCCTGTAGTACAGCTTCAGCATTTCCCTCAATATGCTCAATACAAACACGCCAATAAACAGGATTCTGTATCCCTGCAGTACTTCCGGATTAAAAATGGGAACGACGGCCATTTCCCCTCCGTGGGAAATATATGCGGCAAAAAGTCCGGGTGCGGAATAGAGCAGTACAATAAATGTTGTATAAAAAATAGTACTGAATATAATGGAGAAAATAGAGTCGGATAACGGAATTACCGCTTTTTTATCCGGAACCTCCGGCAGTTGGGACGGACTCCATTTGCTCTTTCCCGCGGTATCCTCATTGAGCTTCATACCGCTTCTTTCCACAATCACAAATGAAATCGTCGTCCAGGCAAAGGCCTGCACAATGCCGGAGAACAGCATAGCAAAATAGTCCGCCGCAATCTTTCCGGCATATCCGCCGGCCGTAAAGAGGCCTCCGATAAAGGTGGCTATGGAAATCCCTATAAATACCGCCCCAAAAACAATTTTGAGTATCATTATATACGTTTCATAGTACCGGGGACCGATCAAATAGCTTTGGGATCCCCGGTAGCCGTCTGCGAGTGCTCTCGGATCCCCCAGCTCCAGAAGCACCTTTTCCACTTTTTGCTCGTAGGATTCCAGTCCCTCATCCTGTTCGACCATATCTTCTATATTTGCCCTTAGTTCCTTTTCAATGTCTTCCCTTTGTTTCCGTGCAAAGCTTCTGGTAACCGCATAGACATACCGGTTTATCAAATCCATCCGTCTCACTCCTCACTTTTTAGAATATTGTCCATATTCTCCACCAGTTTAAACCACTGGGCACAAAGCCTGTCATAGATTTTTCTGCCGTCCTCGCTGAGCTTGTAGTACTTCCTTGGTTTTGCCGTGTCAACATCCCAGTTGCTTTCCAGCAGCTTTTGCTTTTCCAGCCTCCGCAAAAGCGGGTAGAGTGTTCCCGCCTCCACAGGGATTCCCTTTTCTTCAAGCAGCATGACCAGGGAATATCCATATTGCGATGATTTCAACTGGCTCAGAACGCTTAATACAATCGTACCCCGCCGCAATTCCAGCAGTAAGCTGTCAAACAACTCATCGGTATTTTTATTTTCCACAGGATCACCTCTTGATCTCATTATACTGTATGTCACACACTATTGTAAATATATCATTAATAAATTTATGCAACTATTATTTGCCATACTATAATGAAATATATTGATGCTCTACTTTCATCCTTTTCGATAGCTATAGGCCTTTCAGAATTTGGAGGATAAAAAAGCGGTCCCGTTCTTTTTTGAACGGAACCGCCTCATTTTATCCATTGGAATATAGTTAGAGCTCTTCATGTGTGCCCGGATCTTCCCCTTGCGGCTGGCTCATGCATTGGGATTATCCTCCGCAGGTTTACTACCCTCCGTAGTTCGCTTATCCATTTCTGCTTTCAGTTTTGAAGATTTTGCCATTCTGGAAAATATATCCTGTTTGTTGTTTCTTGTTGTAAATTTACTGTTTGAATTCTTTGCCATCGGTTTACTTGGTCTGCCCATATTCAACACCTCAAATTTAGTATATCCCTTTTGAAAACAAATTAGCCCTTATAGCTGACCTTTTAAGCTTATCACATTAAGTTGCCATAAACAAGGACAGCGAATATTTCCGCAAAGTTTTATTGAGAGCTCGTTAAAACTCTTCGTGTATGTTGGGGTCCTGATTGCTGACCCTTCCGGACGCACGGGTCAGTCCGCAAATCGCTCCCACTTCTTCTTCCGACAGTTCAAAATCAAAGATGTCGAGATTTTCGGCCTGGTGCTGCTGCGAAGCTGCCTTGGGAATGGGGATGGCTCCAAGCTGCACATGCCAGCGCAAAACAACCTGTGAGGCTGTCTTCCCGTGAACTTTGGCTATTTCAGCGATTTTTTCATTTTGCAGTATATCGCTGCCTTTTCCCAGAGGGCTCCAGGATTCCGTGGCAATATCCTGCTCCGCATCCCAGAGGCGCTGTTCTTCCTGGTTAAAATAAGGGTGAAGCTCAATTTGATTTATGCTCGGTTTTACACCGGTCTCATTGACCAGCCGCCGGATGTGCTCCGGCAGGAAATTGCAGACTCCGATGGACCGGATCAGTCCCTGCTTTTTTGCTTCGATCAAAGCCTGCCATGCCTCAACATATAAATCCACCCTTGGGTTGGGCCAATGAATCAGATATAAATCGTAATAATCCAGGCCCCCTCGATACAATGATTCCTGGACCGTCGTGATTGCTTTCTTATAGGAATGGTGGCGTCCCGGCAGTTTCGAAGTAATCAGAAGCTTCTCCCGGGGTACGGAGCTTTGCCGGACTGCTTCACCTACCGCACCTTCGTTTTCATAATTGAAGGCGGTATCAAGCAGCCGGTATCCCATATCAATTGCACCTTTGATGGCCTTTACCCCGTCCGCGCCATTTAAAGAATAAGTCCCAAAACCAATGACAGGCACTTTCAAGCCGTCGTTCAATTCCACTTCCATGATCTTTCCCGGCATAACAGACACTCTCCTTTACATTAAATATTGTTTTCACCGCATGGATGTAATTATTCAGTTGTTGGCCAAAGCCAATTATTTTTACCCTTTCCTGCGTCGGAATAACATGATTACAAATTCATTTTCAGCCACTCCATTATTCTATCGACTGCCTCCATATATCTTTGTCCCACCAGCAGTCCGGTGTGGGTGGTATTCCAAAGTCCTGCGTATTCGGCATTGAGATGTTCTGCGGTCGCCCTTCCCTCCCGGTCATCCCTCTCGCTGTTTACTGCTTTGATGACCAGGCATGGGCAGGTTATCAGGCTGCTGTCGATGGAGATTCCTTCCTTTGCTCCAAAACGGAAGGAGGAAGCCATGAATGCTTTCGAAGATTCCATTGCCAGGTATTTTTTTTGAAAAGCAATGTCATCCGCCGATTCATCCATGCTTGAGCTCTCTTCCCGGGCGGGGGCAGGCACGATGATTCCCGGTGAGCCTTCAACCCTTTGTTCCCATGGAACGATTTCATGTACTTCCCTGCTTATGCTTGTATCGATTAACACCATCCCCGCCGGTTGAACCGTTTCCGCCGCCTTCTGAACAAGGATTCCACCCATGCTGAATCCGATGATTACCGGAGGTTCACCGCACGCTGCAATAACTTCCTGAATATCCTCCAGATAATCGTCGAAGGATACCTTTGTCAGGTCCATCACTCTGCTTTTGTAGTGGCTCCTCAGATTCATTGCGTAGCATTTCCAGCCTCCCTCCACAAAATGAGGAAGGTATTTGCTCCACATCCAGCTTCCGGTGTAGGCCCCGTGTACAAAAAGCAGAGGGGGCCTTTTTTCCGCTGCCCCCGAATGGTTTTTACCTTCAAGGATTTCTAAAAACAAATCGTTTTCCCCAATATATTTTTCCACATGCCCAGGTAATGTTTTGGTATAATCCTTCATCCTCGTTCCTCCTCACAACATATAATGGTTTGACGTCAAACTATATAGGCAAAAAAATTAGAAGTTCTCATAAATCTTATTTAAGATTCGCATCAACTCCTCCTTTTCTTTTTCCGGGATGCCTGAGTAAAACACGTCCAGGGTCTTCCTTGATATTGCTTCGAATATGGACTCCAGTTCCTTCCCCTTATGGGTCAGGGCCACATAAACAACCCTTGTATCCCCGGTATCCCTTTCCTTTGTCACATACCCCAGCCTGACCAATTTGTCGACAAGTGCCGTGACCGTCGACTTGTCCCTGCCGATCTTCGCGGCAATCTCCGCCATGGCCAGCCTTGGCTTCTTAAAAAGAGCATAGATGATATCCCCATGGGATGTTACAATACCCTCAACCCCATGTTTCAACATCTCCGATGCTATAAACCGGTTGACCTTCTCTCTGATTTTTGAAATTAATGATATCGCGTCTCTTGTAGCCATACTCCCATTATAGTTTGATATCAAACCAATGTCAATTGAATTTCTGCCGAGGGGAAAGCCGGTGCCGAACCGGACGTGCTTTCTCCTTCGGGTCTATTCCCCGCCGATACCGGAATTTGCCGCCATGCCGATAAACTTTAAGAGCTCCAGGAATTCCTCCGGGGTCAACTGCTGCTTGCTGTCCGAAACCGCAATTTCCGGATAGGGGTGAACCTCCACCATCAACCCGTCCGCCCCCGCAGCCAATACGGATTTGGCAATCGGATTCACAATGTCTTTCCTGCCCAGGGAATGGCTCAGGTCAACCAGCATGGGCAGGCTGGTCTCTTTCTTTACAATGGGTATGGAGGCTATGTCCAGGGTATTGCGGGTTTTCGTTTCATAGGTCCTTATCCCTCTTTCGCAGAGCAGAATCTTCCGGTTGCCCTGCAGTCCGATATACTCACTGGCCAGTATAAATTCCTGGATGGTTGCGCTCATGCCTCTTTTTAGCAAAACGGGCCGATCCGCCTGCCCTACTTCCTTGAGCATTTCATAATTCTGCATGTTGCGCGCACCGATCTGCAGTACGTCTGCGTACTGGGCGACGATTTCAACATCGCGTGTATCCACCACCTCGGTTACCGTAATCAAACCGAAGGCCTTTCCCACGGCTTTGAGGATTTTGAGCCCCTCCAGCCTCAGCCCCTGGAAGTCATAGGGCGATGTCCTGGGCTTGAAAGCCCCTCCCCGCAGAAACCCGATCCCGTTTTTACTCAGCAGTTCCGCAATGGTCTCCAGATATTCGGCCTTTTCAATGGCACAGGGTCCCGCGATGATGATGGGCCGGTCGGAGGAAAGGCCGAACATCTGCCGTATGTTCAAAAAACCGTTGTCATACCCGGAGCTGACCAGCAGCCTTCTGTCACGGTTGATGCCCATGTACTGCAGCGAAGCTTTGAATATGGCGGTAAAAATCTCTTTCACCAGTCCATTGGGCAAAGGTCCTTGATTGTTTTTCACCAGGTCCTCCATCATCTTCTCTTCCCGCACAGGGTCGAAATAATCCATGGACGCATCATCCTTCAGCCTGCTGATTTCCTTCAGTATTGAAGCACGGCGGTTGACCATTTCAAGCAGCTCAAAATTGATACGGTCGATGTCCTTCCGCAGATTGGATATGTCTCCATTCATTTCCGCATCGTCCCCCTCTCTTTTTATACCATATTCAATTAATTGTCCATCTTCCACCAGGCAAGTGATATATTTACTTCAAATGTAGGGATTCGCTTTGAATGCGGTATACTATTTATAAGCATTAAATAATCCATTTCTCATCCGGCACCCTGCAAAACCGGCACCGGTAATGTCGGATTCCTCCGGTTTGTTTCTGATACAATGCAAAAGTAAGGAGGTCATGAACATGAATGCACTAAAACAGATGAATCTTGCAATGAATTATATTGAAGCGAATCTGGACGGGGAAATCGATCTTCAAAAAGTGGCAAGGCTCGCCTGCTGCTCGGAATATCATTTTAAAAGAATGTTTTCCTTCCTGTCGGGCTTTCCCCTCAGTGAATACATCCGCCGCCGGAGGCTCACCCTGGCAGCCCTGGAACTCCGCGATCCCAATGCTAGAATCATTGATCTTGCGGTCAAGTACGGGTATGATTCACCGGATTCCTTCACAAGAGCCTTTCAGGCATTGCACGGTGTCACTCCCACGGAAGCCAGGAAGAGTGATGCGGTTTTAAAGGCATTCCCGCCAATGACTTTTCAATTGACGATCAAAGGAGGAAATGAAATGGATTACCGAATTGTTGAAAAGGAAGCATTTCAGATTGCAGGGATCAAGAAACAAATCACCCTGGTTTATGAAGGTGTGAACCCCCAGATGGACGATATGTGGGCAAGGCTGAGGGAAAAGGATTTTACCGCGCTGAAGGAGCTTTCCGATGTGGAACCGAAGGGCATCCTATGCGTATCCGCCAACTTCACGGAAGGCAGGGCGGAAGGAACGCTGCTGGACCAGTACATTGGGGTTGCCACTTCCCGCCCCGTGCCGGAGCGCTGGGAGGTTTTACCCGTGGATGCAGGCACCTGGGCGGTGTTTACGGCGATCGGGGAGTTTCCCAAGGCGCTGCAGGACGTGTGGGCAAGGATTTATTCCGAATGGTTTCCCACCTCCGGCTATGAATTGACCGGGGGACCGGAAATACTGCGGAACGAAGGCAGGGATACCAGCCTCCCCAACTACAAGAGTGAGCTCTGGATTCCCATTGCAAAGAGGTAAGAAGCATAAACCAACAGCCCGTGAGGTTTGGGCTGTTGGTTTTTCCTGTCCCGTCACCAGCAGGTACTATTGGCGGAATGCTCCCGCATTTTTCTCTTCACATACCTTAATCCCATGGTAAAACATCCAGTTCAGAGGTGTTTCGACACCCAGTTCCTCCCCCAGCTTCACCACTTTGCCTGCAAACATTTCAATTTCCGTTCTGCGGCCATTCTCCAGGTCCTGCAGGGTGGAGGGCTTGTTGTTGAAGGGGAGGCTCTTGATGGTACCCTCCTGGCGTTCGATATCTTCCTGCCCCAGATCGATGCCAAGCCGGTTTGCAATTCCGACCACTTCTCCCATGGCCTGGCGCCGGATGGCATTGGCGTGTTCGCTTACGTGAAAAGCGCCGAAGGGCACGCCCAAAAGCGCACAGGTCAGGTTTTCCCCGATGTTGCACATGAACTTGAACCACATGCCCCGGATCATGTCCGGGTCAACACTGTACTTTATCTGGCAGGCATCAAACAATTCCTTGATGGACTTGACCCTTTCGGACAATTCGCCGTTCTTTGCCTCTCCGAAGTGCACTTTCCCCCGTTCGGGATCAAAATCTGCCGCTCCGTCCTTCATGGCGATGGAAACCCTCATATAGGAATACAGAACGTGTTCCCAGCCATAGACCGCTGCAACCCGTTCCTCACTGTCAATTCCATTCATTACACAAAGGATCTGGGTATGCTGTCCCACCTGATTCCCGATGTCATGGATGGCCTGCGTAAGTCCCGTATCCTTTACCGCCATGATGACCAGGTCTGCCGGATCCCCTTGCGTTTCCGGAGTGATGACGGTGAAGTGATGCCTTGTCCCGTTAACGGTTATGCCCTTTGCCTGTATTCTTTCCTTCCGTTCACCACCGGCAAGTATCCTGAAGTTTTCTTTTCCCAGATACGCGTCCAGTTTCGGTGCGAAAAAAACACCCATGGCCCCCAGACCGATCAGGGTTACCTTTTTAATCCTCATAGCTTCTCCTTTGCTTTACAAATTAAGTCTTTGTTCCATTATATAACTTCATCAATCTCCCGCCAACCATCATACAGTTATTTTGCAACAGGTTGCCCGGATGAAGGCCATCACCCGTTTGTGCTGCAGAACACTCTCTTTTGTAGTCCAGCACAAAACTGACATATTCCTTTATTATCTATACAATAAAAGAAAAAAAGGCGGTATAATGATAAAAAGAATTGAATCGGAAAAATCAGGCCTGGTAATTGCAAGGGTGCATACTTTTAAAAAGTTATGCGCCCTTTTATGTTTTTCTGCAGCTGCGCCGCAAAAACAATTCATTCAAAGGAGATTTCATATGATGTATGCCTGTAACGTGAAAAGAATGGAAGATAAGATCAAGACTTTTTCCGGGTTCGGAGATGCGGGCCACGGTGGAATCACTAGATACTCCCTGTCACCGGAGGCCCATCAGGCAAGGGATGAGTTCGCCAAAAGGATGACCGCCATCGGAGCGGTCATCGAAACGGACGACATGGCCAACATGTACGCCACCCTTCCCGGGTCGGAATCCGGTTTAAAGAGAATTGTCATGGCCTCCCATGTGGATTCCGTTAAAAACGGCGGAAACTACGACGGGATCCTGGGTGTGCTGTCTGCCATGGAGGTTCTGGAAACCATTGCGGAGCTCAATATCCCCCACAGACACCCCATTACGGCCATGATCTGGACAAACGAAGAGGGGTCTCTTTATCCTCCCGCCATGATGTCCTCGGGAGTCATCTGCGGCAAATTTGAAAAGTCCAAAATGCTGGCTTCCCGAAGCATCCTGGACCCCTCCAGAACTTTTGGGGAAGCCCTGGATGCCAGCCCGTACAAAGGTACGGAAAATCACCGGTTGAACCCCATGGATTACCTGGCAATGTTTGAAGCCCATATCGAGCAAGGTCCTATCCTCGAAGC
>JAFADI010000248.1 GCA_023424965.1 Bacillota bacterium | reverse complement strand
CTCCTGTATTCCTTCTACAGCAGCAATGAAGGAAAGCCCCTTGAACTCATCGTGAAGGTGCTTAAGGAAATCTATTCAAAGCTCCCTGCCGGGGCCAAAATCGTCAATTCCTGTGTAACAGGCTATGGGGAACACCTGCTGAAAGCAGCCCTTTCCATCGACCACGGTGAAATTGAGACGGTGGCCCACTACAAAGCTGCGGATTTTTTCCTTCCGGGTGTTGAGTTCATCCTGGACATCGGCGGACAGGACATGAAATGCCTGAAGATCAAAAATGGGGTCATCGACAGCATCCTGCTGAATGAAGCCTGCTCCTCGGGCTGCGGTTCCTTTATCGAAACCTTTGCCCATTCACTGGGGATGAATGCGGCCCAATTTGCCGAGGCTGCGCTTTTTTCGAAAAATCCCATCGATTTGGGTTCCAGGTGTACCGTATTCATGAATTCCAGGGTAAAGCAGGCTCAAAAAGAGGGGGCGGGAGTCAACGACATTTCTGCGGGACTTGCCTATTCGGTGATCAAAAATGCCCTGTTGAAGGTAATCAAGCTGAAAAATCCGGCGGAAGTGGGAGAGAAAGTCATCGTCCAGGGTGGAACCTTTTACAGCGATGCCGTCCTCCGGAGCTTTGAAACCGTTTCGCAGAAAAAGGCCGTACGACCTGATATCGCAGGCATTATGGGGGCCTTCGGGGCAGCGCTCATCGCCAAGGAAAGATACCGTGAGGGCTATCGTACCACCCTGCTTCAGGGAGAAGACCTGGATACCTTCCGCTTCGAAACCTCTCTTGACCGGTGCAGCGGCTGCAGCAACAACTGTTTGCTCACCATCAACAAATTCCCTGGAGACAGATCCTTTGTTTCAGGCAACCGGTGTGAACGCGGCGCAGGCGGAGAAAAAAATAAAAACGATATTCCGAATTTATTCAACTATAAATACAAAAAGCTCTTCAGCTATGTCCCTTTAAGAGCAGAGGCGGCGGAAAGAGGAAGCATAGGCATACCGAGGGTTCTCAACATGTATGAGAATTATCCTTTCTGGTTTACCTTCTTTCATGCGCTCAAATTCAGGGTGGAGCTTTCGCCCAGGTCCTCCAAAAGCATCTATGAGCTGGGGCTGGAGACCATCCCTTCCGAGTCTGCCTGCTACCCTGCAAAAATCATCCATGGCCATATCATGAGCCTTGTTTCCAGAGGGGTCAAAACAATTTTTTATCCCTGTGTCGTCTATGAAAATAAGGAACTCAGCGATTCCGACAACTGCTACAATTGTCCCATCGTTACCTCCTATCCGGAAAACATAAAGAACAACATGGAGATACTGGAAGAAAACAATATAGACCTCATCAAGCCCTTCCTGTCTTTCAACAGCAGGGAAACCCTGGAGAAAAACCTGTATGAAGCTCTCAGCGGCTTTAAAATACCCCGGGAGGAAATCAAGGCGGCGGTTGAGAAAGCCTGGACGGAGCAGGAGAGGGCCAGGGAAGACATCCGGAACAAGGGAGAAGAGGTTTTAAGGACGATCCGGGAAAGAGGTATAAAAGGCGTTGTACTGGCTGGAAGGCCCTACCATCTTGATCCGGAAATAAACCACGGCATTCCCGAAATGATCACCAGCTATGGAATGGCTGTCCTCACGGAGGATTCCGTGGCTCATCTGGGGAAAATCGAAAGGCCTCTTGGCGTGGTAGACCAGTGGATGTACCATTCAAGGCTTTACGGTGCGGCCAGCTTTGTATGCACCCAGCCCGACCTGGAGCTGGTGCAGATCAATTCCTTCGGCTGCGGCCTGGACGCGGTGACGACAGATGAGGTCCAGAGAATCTTGAATGATTTCGGAAAAATATACACCGTACTTAAAATAGACGAGGTGAATAACCTGGGGGCGGCAAGAATAAGGATACGCTCCCTGATTTCCGCCGTGGAAGAGAGAAACAAAAACGGTTTTTCGCCCAGCAGAAGGTCCAGGCAGTCCGGTAGGGTTATTTTTACCGAGGAAATGAAGGCGGGGCATACCATCATTTGTCCCCAGATGTCGCCCATCCATTTCCAATTCCTGGCGGAAGCTTTCCGGTCTTGCGGTTATAATGCGGATATACTGCCGTCGGTGGATGTCAATGCCATCAATGAAGGTTTGAAATATGTCAACAATGATGCCTGCTACCCGGCGTTAATCGTGGTGGGGCAGATCGTAAACGCCTTAAAGTCGGGCAAATATGACCTGGAAAACACCTCCGTCATGATTACGCAGACGGGAGGAGGCTGCAGGGCAACAAATTACATCGGCTTCCTGAGAAAAGCCCTGAAAGGCGCCGGATTCGAAAATATACCCGTCATATCCATGAGTGCGGCAGGCCTGGAAAAGAACCCGGGCTTCAAGTACAGCATCGGCATGCTCAACAAGTGCATGATGGGCCTCATCTACGGAGACCTTTTCATGCGGGTGCTGTACAGGACCCGGCCCTATGAAAAGGTCCAGGGCTCTGCAGAAAAGCTTTATGAGAAATGGGCGGAGATATGCAAGGAATCGGTGCGAAGCGGTAAAAAGAAAGATTTTAAGAACAACATACACCGGATTGTAGAGGATTTTGACAGGCTGGAGATCGAAAATTACAGCAAGCCCCGGGTTGGCGTGGTGGGCGAAATCCTTGTGAAATTCCACCCCACGGCAAATAATTTCATTGTGGATTTCCTCGAGAAGGAAGGTGCGGAAGCAGTTGTTCCCGATCTTACCGACTTCCTGCTGTATTGTGCCTATGATGCGGACTTCAAATACAAATACCTGGGTGGTAAAAAAATCAGCCAGATCAGCGGAAATATTGTAATAAAATTAATTGAGTATTATCGGAGTGAACTTAGAAGGGCCCTTAGGAACAGCAAAAGATTTGAGCCTCCCCACCATATCGACAAATTGGCCCAGATGGTCACTCCCGTTGTGTCCCTGGGCAACCAGACCGGCGAGGGCTGGCTTTTGACAGCGGAAATGATCGAGCTGCTTGAAAGCAAGGTGGACAATATCGTGTGCCTGCAGCCTTTTGCCTGCCTTCCCAACCACATCACGGGGAAGGGCGTTTTAAAAGAATTGAAAAGGCTTTATCCTTCTGCAAATATAACGGCCATCGATTATGACCCCGGAGCCAGTGAAGTCAATCAGATCAACAGGATAAAACTGATGATGAATGTGGCTTTCAAAAACATGGCTTCAGAAAATATTTCAAAAGATGATGAAAACACAATTGAAACAGCATGAAATTTGTTGTAAGATAAAGGTATTCCAAGAAAAATACCGAAATAAATAACATGTAATGTTCCTTGTTGTCTTTGAAATCATTTTATTGTAGGGGTGATATGGATGCCAGGTTACGATTTGGACGAAAAAACCGGGTTGCTGGGCATGTTTGGTGCAGCTACCCCCTCGAAGATTCTGAAGGAGAACGAGAAAGTCGATTTAAAACACTTCAATTTTCATGAATACATTAAAGGTACCATATTTAATGTGAATGATAATTTGGTGGTAATCCGTTCCAGCTTTAATGCAAATGATTCAGGTATTTCAACAAAAGACCCCATTACATTAAACTACTGTGTAAACAATGAAGTTTACGTGATCAACTGCGAGGTTCAGTTTGTCAACAGCCTGAACCCACTGGACCTGCTGGTTAAATGCGACAAAATGGACAAGTTCAAAAACATGAGGAAGAACAACCGGTATTACGTAAGTCTAGTTTCGGAAATGAAGCGTTCCGGCTCGGACAAGGGAAGCTTCGCTGTGGTAAAAAATTTGAGCCTTGGAGGAGCGAAATTCAACAGCAAGGAAGATGTGAATCTGAATGACAGCATCAACCTGACAATCAATCTGGACAAGAACCTGAAATTCAGCACCAGGGGCACGACCGTGAGGAAGAATTTCATCGATGCGGAAACATCCGAATACGGCATTGAGTTCACTGACCTGACGGAAAGCAATCTTAGAAATCTTCACCACTACATCAACAGTCTTGAATACAAGTAAAAGCGATCCCGCCCAAAAGGCGGGATTTACTATATATGGAACATCGCATCAGGTCTTCTTTATAAATTCTTTTTTACACTTGGGGCAGGTAATGCTGATTTTCCCTTTGCCCCTGGGAACACGCAATTTCTGCTTGCAGCTGGGGCAGGTGAAATATTTGTGTTTTCTGGCATCCTGCAAGCCGGCTATTCTTTTAGTAAACCAGGAATAGAGGGGACTCATAAAAATCGCAAACTTATAATTTTCCATCCGACGTTTGTCGATGTCCTTGGAGAACATTCGGAAAAGGCAAATCAGCAGCGGTACATAGCTTATATATACGAATATCCTTTGCCTGGAGAACACAAAGATAAAGGTAAGTACAATGGAGAGAATGAGAAGTGACAGTGAAAGCTGGTCGCTGCCATATCTTCCTGCCATGACCTTTTTTAACCAGTTCATTTGACGTTACCTCCGTTAATTCAAAATAAAAGCTCCAGGGGCATCGAGCCCCATCGCTTTTGGCCGGATTTGCTCTGCAAATGGCCCAAAATATGAAAAAAACCACTGATCCCTCAGTGGTTTTTGGTGCGGTCGATGGGACTTGAACCCATACGGTTGCCCACACGCCCCTCAAACGTGCGCGTCTGCCAGTTCCGCCACGACCGCGTTTCTCTAACAGCAAAATCAATTATACTAGCAGCGATGTCTTATGTCAATACCTTTTATAAATAAAATAATGGAAGTTGAATTACATAATTTGTATTGGTAAAATGGTAGCAGAAACAAAGGAAATGTGTTTGAACCGGCTGTATTTTAAATTCACAGCGGACAAACGTCACTTTCGATTGCTATGTGTGCCGGCGTTTTGCGGCAGAATGGAGTTTGCGATGGAAATGGGATTGGTACATATTTATACCGGAGACGGCAAGGGAAAAACGACAGCGGCCATAGGGCAGGGAATCCGGGCAGCCGGCAGAGGCCTCAAGGTGTATATGGTTCAGTTTTTAAAAGGCAGCTTCTCAGGTGAATTGGAGACCTTAAAGAGGCTGGAGCCGGATTTCCGGGTCTTCAGGTTTGAGAAGGAACGGACTTGCTTTGTATGGAACATGACCCAGGAACAAAAATTGGAACTTAAAGCCGAGGTAAGCGGCGGTTTTGAGAAGGTAAAAGCTTTTCTTGCCAATAAGGAATGCGATTTGCTCATCCTGGACGAAATATTCGGCGTATTAAGCAATAAATTCATTGAGGTTGAAGAATTGTCCGAGTTTCTGGAAAGCAGGCCTGAAGGCATCGAGATCGTTCTTACAGGGAGAAATGCTCCTGAGCGGATCAGAGAGCTTGCGGATTATGTTTCCGAGATCCATTCCATAAAGCATCCCTTTGAGAATGGAATAGCCGCAAGAGAGGGAATAGAGTATTGAGCTAAATGGGTATTATCCATTGTCTTATATTTTGCTTGCCCAAAAATAGAGGCTGGCAACTCAAGTTGATTATCGGCCAGTACGGAATAGCCCATCACAAATTTAAAGGCTCTGCAGGCTAAGTTTTCTATTTTTTAATCCTAAATTTTTTGCACAATCATAAAATATTCCATACAACCCCTTTTCTGAGGAGGAGTCAACGTTGTCTATCGTGGATATATTTATCAAAAGGTATACAAAAGAATATGATTATTTTCAAGAGGCTTCACGTATTTGTGCTCAACAATGTGAAACGATACTCCAAAGAAGTGGAATAAGAGCAATTGTTACACATAGAGCTAAAAGACCAGATAGACTTTACAGCAAAATTCAAAAAAGAGATGAACAAAAGAAGTATAAGAGAGTTGAAGATATATACTCTGATATTGTCGACTTGGCAGGGGTAAGAATTGCTATATATTTTCCTGGAGATAGGGAAGAAGTAAATAAATTTATAGAGACAAATTTTGATGTAGTAAAAAAGAAAGTGTTTCCGGAAGCATCCAAACCATCATATGAAAAACGATTTTCCGGCTATTGGGCTACACATTATAGAGTTTACTTAAAAGATGATAGCTTATCTGATACAAATAAAAGATATAGAGATGCAATGATAGAGATTCAAGTTGCATCTGTTTTAATGCATGCATGGGCTGAAGTTGAACATGATTTAGTTTACAAGCCTTTAAGTGGGAGTCTCTCAAATGAAGAGTATGCAATTCTAGATGAGCTTAATGGGTTAGTGCTTGCAGGTGAAATAGCCCTTGAAAGGTTACAAAATGCTGTTAAGGTAAGAGTCGGAGAGCTTGGGAAAAAGTTTAATAATCATTATGAATTGTCTGCTTACCTATATGCTTGTACAAAATCGTTGTTTGAAAAGGATACTGAACCAGTGATGGGGAGAGCAGATATCCTTTATAAATTCCTTCGAATGGCTAATATGGATAGACCAGAATGTCTACGTGAGTATATTATTAATCTTGATCCAGATACGGAAAAGAGACCTTTGATAGACCAAATAGTTGACAGAATTCTCACAGGAGATGCTGAATTATATAATTTATATAACAAAGCTAGGTATGATATTGGGGCTATGAGTCCGTATAATTTAAAACAAGAAAAGTTATTAAACTCCAGCAAGGATCAGGAAGCTTTAGGTTATTTCCTGGCAAGGTGGATTGTGTTTGAAAAAATTATAAGAGATATCTCAGAAAAAAGAGATATCCGAACAAACCGTTCACCGATGATGTTTACTAAGTTTGATTTATTAAAGCTAAATCTCATTGATGAAAATTTGGCTTTTGAAATAGATTCGATACGACGTTTACGTAATCAAGTAGTCCATGGAATTGACTTTCCTGACAAAGAAACTCTTTTTGGCTCAGGAAAGTTTTTAGAAAATGTTTTACTTCAAATATCTGAAAGAGTAGAACCTGAATTAAGCGATGTAATCAATAATGCTTTAAGCAATATTGCATAATATTTATTTCAAAGAAAATAAAAAAATGGTATACAAGAGAATCATTAAAAAATACAGTTGATTATACAAAATGAAAATTTTGTATAATCAAGTGGAGGGTTTTTAGAACAAGCCTTCACAGGTGACTTCATCAAATGTCCGATGACACAATCATATCTCCAACCAGGACACAAAGTTATCTCCATATGCAATGGTAGCAAACTTACATTAATGCTGTGGCTTTGCCGTTACAGTTCCGGAATTGTCAATCGCCGCAACTTTTTTTGATAGCCTTCAAGTAACGAACTAATAAGACAATACAGTTCAATTTTACCAATCAAGTCACAAATTATTAATATATACTTATTCTTAAAAATACAGCAACTTTTTTCACAATGCACGCAAAGCTTTAAATAACATTTCGCGACATGATGTCGCGGCTTTATGTCCATTTCGTGTCAAGGGACGGTTCCTTGTCACAATTTAATCCTTTACAACGGTCTGTCTCTAAAAGCTCTTCCATTTCCCGCTTATATGTATATGTGTCAAAGAACCGTCCCCTGACACTTCTTTAAAACGTCAGTTACTTATTTGTTACCGAGTTGTTCCGCCAAACCGATTAAAAGTCCTTCGGTTCCACGAATGTAGCAGAGCCGATACGAGTCCTCGTACTGAACCACTTCGCCAACGAGCTCAGCACCAAACTTAGTGAGTCTGGATACCATTTCGTCAATGTCTTCAACGGTGAACATGACGCGTAGATAACCGAGGGCGTTTACAGGAGCAGTCCGGTGATCTGATATGGTAGGTGGGGTGAGAAATTGCGAAAGTTCAAGTCGGCTGT
>JAFADI010000119.1 GCA_023424965.1 Bacillota bacterium | reverse complement strand
CGCCGTACCTTTTAAGGCTCAGCCTGTTTTCACAATGTTCCAATATCAGCAGGCGGGTTTTGGCGATGGAGGAAAGCTGGCAGTGAAGATATTTTACAAAGGAGTTGAAATAAGCCGGATAGGAGTATTCTTTAAAATAGATTACTTTCTTCAGTGCCGAATCCATTTTGTTCAACTGAATGGTTTGGAACTCTTCCGTATCCCTATCATGGGCTCTTTCCTCAAAAGCGGCGGAGCTGCCGGCAGCAGGGGGAGCCGGTGAAGAGGCTCTAGCCTGGGTGGCCAAAGGCTTTTGATCAGAATCCGCAACGTCTTCCACAGCCGGAGGAGTACTTTGGGGTTCCATGCTGCCTATGAGCCTCCGATTGGTGTCATAAAGGGCTTTTAGCACCTCCGGCAGGGGATAGAGCTTGTCCCTGTTTACCTTGATTGACTTTACCGCATCTGAATACAGACCGTTGGAGATCAACTCCATAATGGGTTTAATGGCCGAGGTGAGTTCCAGGTAGTGAGCTTCCTTTATCGCCTGGCCTGCAATTATGCCGCCTCCCGCTTCAGGATATTTTTCTTGAAAATAATTGTAACCCGCACCGGCCTCCATTGAATTACTTTGCATAAGGACCTCCTCTACATAAGATTTTTTATTATGCCGTTATAGCAATCCCTTAGATCGCTTCTGGTACTGCATAGTTTTTTGCCGGAATCGATCTGTCCATCGTAATCGTTTGTGAAGGGAACAATTCCCGCACAGTCAAGCCTGGCATCAAAAGCATCGCTTATGCTGCATAGAAGGTTTGAAACCAGCGCGGGGGTCAACGACCTGCCCTGGTGAGTGTTGGTGTTGATGTATTTTGTGAGGATAAACTTTGCCTTCACCCCGAAAAGGGTCAAATCTTCCGGGTTGAGTGAATTGCAGGTGCTTTTGACGGTGTTCAGCAATGAATAAATGCTGTTGTTCAGGCACAGCCCCACACTGTCGATGTGGAAGAGAAGGTCGGAGTGTTTTGCAAGGTATTCCAGGGGCAAGTCCAGAAGGATCAGGTTGAACCGGGTTTTCAGAATAGTGACAAAGGTGATGAGCCTTCTGGTATTTATGAATTCCAGGATTTTATCGCTGTGGTCCACGGAATGGGCAATGGTGCAAAGCATCAGATTGTCGTTTATTGTGCAGGAATTGATGCTGTAGGAATCCGGCTTCATAAGGCATTTTACCAGCGAGCAGGCCAGTTCGGGATTCAAATCCACTTCATCCCCGAATTTTGAAAAGTAAAGGTTGATGCCTCTGTAAAGCAAATCAAGGTCCACTATGAAGGTTGATAATCCCTGAATGCTGGCCGCCAGCGCGACATTCGAAACAGTGCCTGTTACGCCCGAACCCCTGTGTCCGGTGAAAGCCAGTACTCTGTTTGGCCCATTTGCAGAGCTTTTATTGATTCCATGATGAACGGGAAAGGGAGTGGAAGCCGGTATTGGGTCAGGCTCAGGAACGGGGGCTTTGTCCGGTTCCGTTTTTTGAAACAGATGAAATCGACGGGGCATTGCCTGTTCACTGGGAGCGGGCTGCTGGAATTCATAGAGAGGCTGGGTTTTTTCGCAGGATGGGGTGCCCCTGTCAAAGCACATGTCTTTCAGCAGAGAGATGGGAATTTTGGCATCCTGGACAAAATGCACACGAAACCGCGAATCATCTCCGCAAATCCTGGCGAATATTTGTGAATATTGAGGTTCCTTTGTAATAAATTTAAACAGGACGCCGGGGAAAAGGTTGTCGACAAGCTCTCTGAAGTTCCTTAAGTTCTCAGCAAAATCCTCCACACTGTTTCCAATGCCCTGATCAATCAATAGCAGCACTTCAAAATCAAAATCGCTGTCGACTAAGGAATGGAAGGCATCCTGCAAGGTTTTCCCGCATCGGACGATCTCCATTCTGCCGCCTTTCTCCAGTGCTTCCTTTATAGGGCCCGCATTATTTCCGGCAACCAGATAGACTTTCATTATGGCCTCCTAAAATGGTAAAAATTTCTAATTGATGGTAAGTACTATAATAAAACATAATTAGCTCAATTTCAACTATAATTTGTAAAAAATAAAAATAATTTACATATTTATGAAACGGATATATTCTGGTATAATAAGGTAAAATGTCATGAAATAAAGGTTTGCAGGCTATTTTAATGTATAAAAGAGTGCAGGGCCTAAGTGATTTCATGCATTAATTATACGGTGTTGCGGGGGTGCTGGTTTATATGAGCTTTAAAGCGTTGGAGCCCTTCTGGAATTCATGGTATATCGACAGGTTTATCGGAGAAGGAAGCTGCGGGAAAGTATATAAAGTGTCCAAGCAGGAGTGGGGACTGAAACTGGAGTCGGCGCTGAAAATCATGACAGTACCTTCAAGGGAACAGTACATGGAAGCAAAAATGTCCTTTAAAGGGGATCAGCAGGGGATGAACAGGTACTTTGAGGAACTGGTAAAGGGCATTGTGAATGAGATCAAGCTTTTATATGCACTGAGAGGGAACAGCAGCATAATAAGCTACGAGGACCACCTGGTCATAAAAAGCCCTGATTCCTGCCAATGGAATATCCTGATCCGGATGGAATATGCAACTTCCCTGTTGGAACACATGTCATCGGGAGAATTGCGGCAGGAGGAGGTCATAAAGCTGGCGGCAGATATTTGTACGGCACTGGAGGCCTGCGAAAGCAACGGTATTGTCCACAGGGATATAAAAGACGAAAATATATTTGTAACAAAAAGCGGTAGTTTCAAGCTGGGTGACTTCGGCATTGCAAGGGAAATCTCCAGGGAAGGCCTGAACTCCACGGCCCGTGGGACTCCCATGTACCTTGCCCCCGAGGTGTTCCGGGGAGAACCCCACGACAGCCGGGCGGACCTGTATTCTTTGGGGATCGTGCTGTATAAGCTGCTGAACTGCGGAAGGTTTCCCTTCATGCCGCAGTTGCCCTCAGAAACGGATTATAAGGATAAAGAGCAGGCCCTGGCGCGCAGAATATCGGGGGAAGAACTGCCAGGGCCCGTGAATGCGGATGGGGATATTGGGAATATAATTTTGAAGGCATGTGCTTTTAACCCGAAAGACAGGTATAAAAATGCCGGAGAAATGAAAAAACAACTGGAGGATTGCATAAAGAAAAGAAGGTATGCTGGAGAGGTGGTATTTATAAATCTGGAGAACGGCAAGGTTTATACGGAGAACAGGTATGATGCCGAAGATACGCAACAAAAGGCAGGAGGGTGGGTATACTTGTGATTTGGCATGGGGGAATCTGGAATTTGAGACGGGATCTCACTTAAACTATTGACACGTATTTAGACTTCCTATAAGGAATTGAAACGGCGGTCCCTATGTTGGAGACGGCAGCAATCCTACCGGTATCAGACTCCCCAATAAGGACATTGAAGCACACAGCAAACTCCGGATTTCCCGGCAGTGAGGGATTATGGGAACTTTTGGGTGCTATTTGAGTCTATTAAGTTGTATACCAGGAACGGAAGGAGAATTCTGATTGATCAAATATTTGCGTATTATGGCTGTCGTTATTTCCATCGTCTTTTTCGTGCCGGGGTGCAGCAGCCCGCAAAAGGCCGGGGATAACGGCATCAAGGACAATATCGAAGTTGAAAATGAAAGCGGGACGGAAGAAGATCCCACAGGAGCGGTCGGTACAGAGCCGCAGGAGAAGCCTCTAGTGAAACCGGAAAAAAACCCTGGCTTCACAAAAGAAAGCTTTTTGAGGATTGACGGCTCTACGGCGACAATCCCCTTGTCGGAAGGAATTGGGGCAGAGCTTCTGAAAATGGACAGGGTGGACGTAAAAAGGTTTATAAGGCACAATACGACCCACAATGCTTATGTGAA
>JAFADI010000206.1 GCA_023424965.1 Bacillota bacterium | reverse complement strand
TCGACTGGGAGGAATTTCACAGGGACGAAAAGCGGCTGCGGGTCCCGCTGCCCACCTACCCTTTTCAGAGGAAGAGATACTGGGTGGAGCAGTATGATATGAAAGCGTTTACCGGCAACACCGGTCCGAGGATAGAAAAGAAATCCGGTTGTGACGAATGGCTTTATTTACCCACCTGGCACAGGGCTCCCAATCTCTCTTTCGACGATGCGGCCCTGGACAGGAGCGGGCACTGGTTGATTTTCACGGATGAAACGGGGCTGGGGCTGCGAGTGAAGGAAAAGCTTGAACAAAAGGGTATGCAAGTGGTTGCTGTGGAAAAGGGAGAAAAATTCTGCCGCCTGAATGGGCGCAGTTATACGGTGAACCCGACAATAAAAGAGGATTACATGCGTCTGGGGAACGAACTGTTCTCCAATGGCATAAGAATTGTGTCGGTGCTGCACCTGTGGGGAACAGCCGGAAAGGCTTTCTATGCCGGAGATGGGGAGATTGCGGAGGATATCCACTTCAGCGGCCTTTACAGCCTGATTTTCCTTGTGCAGGCTTTCAGCCGGCATACGGTGGACCATCACCTGCGGCTGTCCGTAATTACAAACGATGTGCACTCCATCACGGGCGGGGAGGATTTGAGCCCTGAAAAGGCGGCGGTGCTGGGGGCCTGCAAGGTAATCCCCATGGAATACGCCAATATCTTCTGCCAGCATATCGATGTGGTATCTGCGGACATAGAGAAGGAAAAGGAGAACCTGGCCGAAAAAATCCTGGCCGAAATAGGCGCCCAAAAACCTGAGCTTTCCGTTGGAATCCGGGGCGTCTACCGGTGGATACCGGCCCTGGAGAAAGTTGCTCCGGAAGAAGGCGGGGACAGGGCCTGGCTGGAGGACGAGGGTACCTACCTGATCACCGGCGGCCTGGGAGGTATAGGCCTGGAAGCCGCGGAATACATGGCTCAAAGGGCAAAAATCAATCTGGTATTGACCGGCCGGTCGGGCCTTCCCGGAAGAGACGGGTGGGAGGAATGGCTGGAAAAGCACCCCGGGAATGACATGACAGGTGCCAGGATCAAAAAGATCAAGGCCATTGAGCGTCTCGGGTCCCGCGTAATGATCGGACAGGCAGATGCAGCCGATCTGGAGAGGATGACGGCGATTGTGCGGGAGGCGGAAGCAAGCTGCGGGAGGATCAACGGCGTATTGCACGCCGCAGGAATATCGGACAATGGGCTGATTGAAGAAAAGGCGGTGGAAGCCGCCTCAAGGGTGCTGCGTCCCAAATACACGGGAACCTGGGTTCTGGACAAATTGTTTGAAGACAGGGACCTGGATTTTATGGTGTTGTTTTCCTCCAGCAGTTCAATCCTTGGAGAGGCGGGCTTTGTGGATTACTGCGGGGCCAATGCTTTTCTGGACGCCTACGCCCGCTACAGGACCCTCAAAATAGGTTCCTTTACCACGGCCATCGGCTGGGATGAGTGGGCCGGCATCGGGATGGCAGTGAATACAAATTCAAGGAGTCGCCGGGAAAAAATAACGGTGCAGGAAGGCTTGAGACTGCTGGAGAGGATTGTGCGTTCAAAAACCCTGCTTCAAGTCATTGTGGCTCCCGGGGATTTTCCCGGCAGGCTGAAGGAGGTGGAGGACTTCCGCAGGGCCTCGCTTTCAGGGAAACAGGAGGCAGGCGGCGAACACAGGAAGGCCAATAACCGTCCGGAGCTGGCCACGCCTTTTGAAGCACCGAGAAATAAAGTTGAAGAGGCAATCGTGGACATATGGCAGGAGCAGTTGGGGATTTATCCCATCGGCGTAAAGGATGATTTCTTCGAACTGGGAGGACATTCCCTGCTGGCAACCACCATGATTTCCATCCTCAGAAAGGAATTCCGTAAAAATATTTCTCTCCAGGGCTTTCTGGAAAGCTCAACGGTGGAAAGCCTGGCCCATATGTTCGGCAGCGGCCCCGGCGGAGACGGCCTGCAAGAGGAGGAGTTTGAACAGGGCAGGCTGTAGACCGGTTTGAAAACGCAAAAATATAACTTTTAGTTGGAGGTAGTTTGTATGAGCAAGGTGGCATTTCTATTTCCCGGACAGGGCTCACAGTATGCAGGAATGGCGAAAGGCCTTTGTGAAGCCTTTGCAGAAGCCAGGGAAACCTTTGAAGAGGCAAATGACGCCCTGGGGTTTGATCTTGAGAAGCTCTGCTTTGAAGGCAGTATGGAAGAGCTTACGAAAACCGAAAACACACAGCCCGCAATTTTAACTGCCAGCATGGCTGCCTTCCGGGTTTACATGAAGGAAGTGGGGCTGGAACCTTTATTTACTGCGGGGCACAGCCTGGGTGAGTTTTCCGCCCTGTGCTGCGCCGGGGGAATCAGGTTTGCGGACGCGGTCAAAATCGTAAGGCAAAGAGGCAGGTTCATGCAGGAGGCCGTAGCCATAGGCATCGGCGGAATGGCGGCGGTGGGAGGCATTGAGCGGAACGCAGTTGAGGAGGAATGCAGGAAGGCGTCGGAAAGGGGCAGGACCGTGGTGGTTTCAAACTATAATTCTCCGGACCAGATTGTAATTTCCGGGTACCTGGATGGGGTGGAGGAAGTCTCCGGAAAACTGGGTTCCATGGGGGCAAGAGTCGTGCCCTTAAAAGTGAGCGCACCTTTTCACAGCCCGCTGATGCAGCCTGCCGCAGAACGGTTGAAGGAGGAACTGGGGAAATACAACTACGGAGAATTGAAGTATCCCGTCATTTCCAATGTCACGGCGCTGCCGTACCCGGGCAGGGAGAGCATCCCGGATTACTTGGCCCGGCAGCTTGTACAGCCCGTCCGGTGGCAGGCCTCCATGGAGCATATGCAGGTCCAGGGAGTGGAACTGGCGGTAGAGCTGGGTCCCCAGACAGTGCTCAGAAACCTGATGAAGAAAAATGCGCCCGGCATCAGGGCCTTTTCCTATGACAATGCCTCCGACGTTCAGGCCTTGAAGAAGCTTGCCGCTGCCAACGGGCAGGAGTCTCAGGGGATTGAAGGGGGCATTGCGGTGATAACGAGATGCATTGCCGCCGCCGTGTGTACGAAAAACAGCAACTGGAACGAGCAGGAATACCAGAAGGGCGTGGTGGAGCCTTACCGGCGGATTAAAAGCCTGAAGGAAGAACTGGAGAAAGAGGGAAGGCTGCCCACCGTAGAAGAGGTCAAAGAAGCACTTGAAATGGTAAAGAGCGTCTTTGCCACAAAAGGGACGCCCATGGAAGAGCAGGCGGAAAGATTTAACGAAATATTCCAGGAGACCGGTGCCGCAGCAAGGATTCCGGGTTTCAGGATGCCGGCTTGAATCCTATAAAAAAGCGCTGGAGGAGGAGCAGTGACCCTTATGGACTTGAATGCAAATCATCATGCCCGGACGTTGACAGAAATCATGGCTGAGCTTGAGAAGCTGAAAATAGAATTGTGGGTTGAAGACGGAACGTTGAATTTCAAAGCCCCGAAAGGAGCCATGCATGACGGCATACGGGCGGTGCTTAAAGACAGAAAGCAGGAAATCATCGAATACCTAAGTGCAACGGATATGGAACAATTCTACTGCAAGCCCATCATGACTGCTGCTCCGAAGGAATATTACCCGCTGTCCAGCGCCCAGAGCCGCATGCTTATCCTGAACCAGCTGGACGGGAAAAGCACGGCCTACAACCTGCTGCAGGTTTTGAAAATTGTGGGCCCCCTGGACAAAAGCAGGCTGTTCCGGGTGCTGGAAAAGCTGGTGGACAGGCATGAGGCCATGCGCACCTCCTTTCACATTGTCGGCGGAACACCGGTTCAGAGGATCCATGAAAAGCTGGACGTTGAAATTGACTGCCAGGCCCTTGAGGATGGGGAGCAAAACATCGACAGGCATATTGAAGGCTTTGTGCGGCCTTTTGATTTGTCGAAGCCCCCCCTGTTCCGGTTCAAGCTCCTGGAGGGAAAAGACGGGACCGGCACGCCCTGCTGCTATTTACTCCAGGATATGCACCACATCATATCCGACGGGGTGTCCGAGGGAATTCTCGTAAAGGAAGTGAACGCCCTGTATGCGGGAAAGAGCCTGCCGGACTTGAAAATACAGTATAAAGACTATGCCGCCTGGCAAAACGAGCTTTTGGCAGGTCCGGGAGTGGAAGCCCGGAAGAGCTACTGGAAGGAGCAATTGAAGGGCCCGCTGCCGGTGCTGAATCTCCCCATGGATTTTCCCCGGCCACCCTTATTCACCTTCTCCGGCGGATCAATGCTTTTCCACATCGGCAGGGAATTGTCGGACAGGCTTTACGAAATGGCGCGCAAGAACCGGGTAACGCTGTATACGGTGCTGGTATCGGCTTATTTTGTGCTGCTGTCAAAATATACCGGCCAGAGGGACATCCTTGTGGGAACTCCCACCGCCGGCAGGAGGCATGCGGATGTTGAGAACACCGTCGGTATCTTTATAAGCACTCTGGCCCTGAGGAGCCGTCCCGAGCCTGAAAAGGAATTTACCGGGTTTCTTAAGGAAGTGGGCACAAGCGTGCTGGAGGCCTTCGACAACCAGGATTACCCTTTTGAAAGGATTGTGGAGGACATAAACCTTCCAAGGGATTTAAGCAGGAATCCGGTTTTTGATACCATCTTCAACCTGCTGAATATGGATGTGGGAGAAATTGAGGCGGAGGGGCTTCACATCTCCAGATATCCTTTTGAAAAGGAGGTCGCCCAGTACGACCTGTCGGTGATTGCCACCGAAGCAAGGAACAAGGACGGCATCGAGGTGGAAATGAACTACTGTACAAGCCTGTTCAAGGATGACACCATCCGGCGGCTTGGACAGCACTATGTAAAAGTTCTGGAAAGGGTGGCGTCAGATCCGGAGGCAACGCTGAAGGATATCAACCTGTTATCCGGGGAAGAAGAAAAATTGCTCCTCCGGGAGTTCAATCAAACGGAGACCCCATACCTCAGGGAAAAAACAATCCATGAACTTTTTGAGGAGCAGGTAAAAAAAACGCCCCGGAACACAGCCCTTGTTTTCGGAGACAGGCAGATGACCTACGCAGAGCTGAACAACAGGGCAAACCTGGTGGCCGCCAGGCTGAGGGAAAAAGGAATAAAAAGGGACGACATCGTGGGCATACTGCTGCGGCGGTCACCGGAAATGCTGGCGGGCATCCTGGGGATACTTAAGGCAGGAGGCGCTTACCTGCCCATGGACCCTGAGTACCCTGGAGACAGGATTGATTACATGATAGAGGACAGCGGCGCCCGTGTCTTGCTGACCTCAAAGACGTTGAAGGACAGGACGGCTTTCGGCGGAGACCTTTTATGCATGGAGGATGCGGAGCTTAGGGAGGGAGAAGCTCCCAATCCTCCGGTGGTGAACCGTCCGGAAGACCTGGCCTATGTAATTTATACCTCGGGTTCCACCGGAAAACCCAAAGGCGTCATGATTGAGCACAGGGCGCTGAACAACTTCATCAAGGGAATGGCGGAACGCATTGATTTTGCCCCTGAAAAATCAATTCTTGCCCTGACCACCCTCTCCTTCGACATCTTCGCACTGGAAACCCACCTTCCCGTTACACGGGGAATGAAGGTGGTCATCGCCAACGAGGAGGAGCAGCGGGACTCGAAGCTTCTGGGGGAATTGATCGCAAGGAACGGCATCGACATCCTCCAGATGACGCCTTCAAGGATGCAGCTTCTGCTGGTCCGCAGGGAAAGTGCCCGGTGCCTGAAAAAGGTCAGGGACATCATCATCGGGGGAGAAGCGTTTCCGGAAAGCCTGCTGAAGGAGCTTCGCAGTATAACGGAGGCAAAAATATACAATGTATACGGTCCCACCGAGACAACGGTCTGGTCCACCCTCAAGGACCTGACGGGGTCAGAGGAGATCACCATCGGAAAGCCCATTGCAAACACCCGGGTATACATCCTGGACGAATGGAACGCCCTTTTGCCCGTTAACGTGACAGGCGAGCTGTGCATCGGCGGAGACGGCCTTGCCAGAGGGTATTTGAACCGGGCGGAGCTGACGGCGGAGAAGTTCATTGTGAACCGGTATACGGGGGAAAGAATGTATAAAACCGGAGACCTTGCCCGGTGGCTTCCTGACGGTGAAATCAGGATGGCGGGGAGGGTGGACCACCAGGTCAAAATCAGAGGCTACCGGGTGGAACCGGAAGAAATCGAAAAGCGCATTCTGGCCTACGGAGGTATCCGGGAGTGCGTGGTGGCGGCAAAGGAGGACAGCAATGGGAACCGGTTCCTGGCCGCTTATGCCGTGTCGGAAGAAGAAATCAACGTGCCCGGAATGAGGGCGCATCTATTGGAGGCTCTGCCGGACTACATGGTGCCGGGAACCTTTACGAGGCTTGAGCAGCTTCCCAGGACGGCAAACGGGAAAATAGACAGGAAGGCGCTGCCGCAGCCGGTTGTGTCAAGAGCGCAACTAGGGGACGGGTTTGTCCGGGCGGCGACGCAGACGGAGAAAAACCTGGAAGAGCTCTGGCGATCCCTGCTGAAGGTGGAGCAGGTGGGAACCACAGACAACTTTTTTGAAATTGGCGGCAATTCACTGCTGCTGGTACAGATGCATGCGAAAATGGAAGAGCGCTACCCCGGAAAGGTGAGCGTGGCTAAAATTTTTGCCTATCCCACCATCGCAAAGCTGGCGGGCTTCATCGACGGGGAAGGCCGGCTGCCGGAAGAAGAAAAGGCTGCCTCGGAGGTTGCCGCCGGCGGAGAATCGGGGGAGGTGGACGGGACAAAGGAGATTGCCGTCATCGGAATGCACGGGAGCTTTGCCGAAGCCCAAAATATACAGGAATTCTGGGAGATATTGAAGGCGGGGAGGGACTGCATCAGGGAACTGCCCCAGGGCAGAAAAAGGGATGTGGACCAGTTGGTAAAACGCTCCGGAAAATTTGCCGGAGAGGTGGATTATCTCAAATGCGGCTATCTGGGGGAAATCGACAAATTCGACGGGGGCTTTTTTGACATTTCCCCCCGCGAAGCAAGCCTGATGGACCCAAATCAACGGTTGTTCCTGGAAACGGCCTGGAAGGCCGTAGAAGATGCAGGGTATGGAGGAAAGCTGCTGGAAGGCACGAAAACAGGCGTATTTGTCGGCTACAGCAGCGATTTCGGAAGAGAGTACAAGCAGTTGATGGAGCTGGCAGGCAATGGGGCGGATTCCCAGCCCGTGTCGGGCAACATAAAGTCCATCATTGCCGGCAGGCTTTCCTACAAACTGGATTTGAAAGGTCCCAGCCTGATGGTGGATACCGCATGTTCATCGGCCCTGGTGGCGGTGCATCTGGCCTGCCGGAGCATAAGGCAGGGAGAGTGCCGCATGGCCATCGCAGGAAGCGTCAAGGTGGCCCTCACGCCCCTGGATACGGGAGAGCGTATGGGAATAGAGTCTTCAAGCGCCAGGGCCAGAACCTTTGACGACAGCTCCGACGGTACGGGCTTTGGGGAAGGGGTGGCGGCGGTAATACTGAAACCCCTGGGCAGGGCCTTA
>JAFADI010000156.1 GCA_023424965.1 Bacillota bacterium | reverse complement strand
GTGATCTCACAGAAGGGCATGTCGTCAAAGCCCACAACGGATATGTCCTCGGGGATCCGCAAACCCTTTTCCTTCAGCGCCCGCATGGCCCCGAAGGCAATAATGTCGTTGTCGGCAAAGAAGGCTGTCGGCAAGGCCAAAGTCTCTTTTTCAAGGGCTGCCTTCATGTCCCTGTAGGCTCCTTCCATGGTAGGCTCCAGGCAAAGCCTGAAACTCTCCTCCTCTTTCAGGCCCCGGTCCCTCAAAGCCTCTGCATATCCCTGCCTTCTGAAATAGAAGTTGTTGATATAGGCGGAGCTGTGAAGGTATCCAATCTGCTTATGCCCTTTTTCAATCAAATAGCCTGTAGCATTATAGGCCGCATCGGTATTTCCGATGAGGACACAGTCATAGGGGCTGTTTATGAAGCAGCTGTCCAGGAGCACCACCGGCACTCCGTTGCCGCCGAACAACGCCACGTCCTCCGGCGTCATTTCGGTGGCCAGGATCAAAATGCCCGAATTATAGTCGCCGTTAATGCTGCCGATGGTTTCCTTAAAGTCCGTATCACCGGTACTCACGTGGGAAATCAGCAGCTCATATCCCTGCATCCTGCATTCCTTTTCAATTCCCTCGATGAGGGAGGAGAAAAAGGGAGTGTCGGAAACCACATACCCGTGCCTTTTGAATATGATAAACCGGATAGTGCTGCGGTCGGAGGAGTTCTCCCTGGAATAGCCCAGCTCCTTCGCGGTTTTGAACACCAGTTGTTTGATTTCCTCGCTTACGCCCTTCCGGTTGTTTAATGCATTTGAAACAGTTCCGGGAGAGACATTTGCGGCTCGGGCAATATCCTTTACGGTGGGCTTCACCTTTTTATCACTCCAATTCTACCGTAACATTGGTTTTTAATAGATTTATTATAACGCGCAGGCAATCTTAATTCCTCATTAACTTTTTGATTGCCGTTAAGCGCGTTTCAATAAATCTTCCTGTCCGATATTCCAAAATTTTTTAATAGATTTATTATAGCAGATAAAGCCCTGGAGCAATATAGTTATTTATCGGTTCCGCCTTTTATCAATGCCCGCTGTTCCTGCTCTGGAGCGCCAGCTTGTTCTCCAGGTCCCGCTGGAACTGGTCCACGATGACCGCGATGATGATCACCAGGCCTTTAATCACCATCTGCCAGAACTCTGAGACTCCCAGCATGATCATGCCGTCATTGAGCACGCCGATGACAAAGGCGCCCACCAGCGTTCCTCCGATGGTGCCTATGCCCCCCGCCATGGAAGTGCCTCCCAGCACAGCCGCCGCGATGGCGTTCATTTCCCAGCTTTCTCCCGTGGCAGGATGGGCGGCAACCAGCTGTGAGGATACGATGAGGCCCACGATGGCGGAGCAGAAACCCGAGAACATGTAGACAAACAGCTTTATTCTCTTCACCCTGACACCCGAAAGCAGCGCGGCCTTCTCATTTCCCCCCACGGCGAAAATGTGCCATCCCAGGGGCGTCTTTTTGAAAACGTAGGTGGTGATCAGTCCGATCACCACCATGATCCAGATGGAAATGGGAATGCCCAGCACAGAGCCGGCTCCAAGGGTGGGGAATCCCATATTCCCCAGTTCGGGTTTGCCCACCAGGTTGGGAAAGGTTTCTCCTCCCGACCGGATCAGCGCAAATCCCCTGGCAATATACATGGTGCCGAGGGTGGCGATAAAGGGGGCGACCTTGAACCTGCTGACCAGCAGGCCGTTGACTGCGCCTACGGCTGTTCCGAGGGCCACGGCGATGATCATAATAATAAAGACATTGAAGTAAATGGTGACTCCGAACATGTTCAGCACCAGCCCCTGGTATATCAACCCTCCTGCAATCATGCCACTGAGCCCCACTACCGACCCCACGGAAAGATCGATTCCCCCGCTGATGATGACCGCCGTCATTCCGATCCCCATGATGGCATACAGAGCGACGTGCTTGGCGATCAGTATAAGGCTCTGGGAGGTGAAAAAGTTGGGTGACAGGATGCTGAAAATGACGGTGAGTACGATCAGGGCAATGAAAGTCCTTCCCTTCAGCAGGATCATCCCCAGGGACATATTATTTTTAAGGCCAGGCATATTCTTGGCTTTTAACAATCCGTTCATACGATACGATCTCCTTCTATAATGGGCGAAGTTTGATAGAAAAGGTGCACTGCCGGCGGGTCAGCTGCCGCCCGGAGCGGATGCGGCCACCAGCGACTGCTCACTGATCTCGCTTCCCCTGAACTCACCGGTCAGCTTTCCGTTGGACAAAACGATGACCCTGTCGGAGATGGATACGATTTCTTTCAATTCCGACGCAACAACAATTATTCCAAGCCCTTGTGAGGCGAATTTGCTTATTATGTCAAACACATCGGCCTTTGCCCCCACATCGATTCCCCTGGAGGGTTCATCCAGAAGCAGGATTTTGGGAGAGGTAAGGATTCCCTTGCCGATGACAACCTTTTGCTGGTTGCCTCCGCTCAGGGAAAGGATCGGGAGCTTTCTGTCGGCAACTTTTATATATAAGTCCTTGATCATCCTGGTGGTACTTTCATCTTCCTTCTTTTGCACCAGGTGAAATCCTTTTGTATAGTTGGACAGGCTGGCCAGGGTCAGGTTCCTGGCAATGGACAGGGTTTGAACCAGGCCCTCCCGCTGCCTGTCCTCCGGTATATGGGCAAAGCCTCTCTGTATCTGTTCCCATATGGATTTGGGTTTGATCCTCTTGCCTTCCAGGTATATATGGCCGGCAGCCTGGGGGTGCATGCCCATCAGCGTCTCAATGAGCTCCGTGCGCCCCGCACCCAGGAGCCCGTATACTCCAAGTATTTCTCCGCTCCTCAGGTTGAAGGACACGTTGTCCAGCGCATACCCGCCGCCCTTCCGGGGCAGTGTCAGTGCCTCCACCCGCAAAAGCTCCTCTCCTATGTGCTCGCTTCTTCTTTTGATGCTTTTGGTGTTGCCGTGTCCCACCATGTTCTTCACGATCCAGGGTACGTCGATATTCCCGGCTTCCTCCTCGGCGATGAACTTCCCGTCCCGGAGGATGGTCACATAGTCTCCGATTCTCATGATTTCTTCAAGCCTGTGGGATATGTAGATGATGGATATCCCCTGTTCTTTCAATTCTCCGATGATTTTGAACAGCACCTCTACCTCGGCGGTGCTCAGGGAAGAGGTGGGTTCATCCATGATCAGCACATGCAAATCCTGCTGTGCCATGGTCTTGGCAATTTCAACAATCTGCTGCTGCCCCACCCTTAATTCGCTGACCAGCGTATCCGGTGATATGGGGTGTTCCAGCTTTTCCAGCAGTGCAGAAGCCTTTTCCCTGTGTTTTTTGTTGTCCAGCAGCACGCCGAACCGGGTGGATTCCCGGGCCATGAATATGTTCTGGTATACGTTGAGGTTGGGAAACAGGTTTAACTCCTGGTGAATGATTCCAATGCCCTTTGCAACCGCATCCCGGGTGTTCTGCAGGTGGATTTCCCTTCCGTTGAGGCAGATGGTTCCTTCCGACGGCTGCTCGATCCCTGCAATGATTTTCATCAGGGTGGACTTTCCCGCCCCGTTTTCCCCGATCAACACATTGACCTTGCCCCGGTACACATTGAAATCCACGTTGTCCAGCGCGACGGTGCCGGGATATATTTTTGTAACATTTCTTGCTGTCAGGCACAGTTCGATATTTGACCCATCGGAACCTGCCTTTTCATTTTGACGCATCAGTTGCCACCCCCAGCCTTGACGATCTCCACGGGAGTTACTACAATATTGTCCGGGGCTTCCAGGGTGAAGGCCCCTACAAATTCTATTTCCTGTCCCCCCATGCTGTCCGGCTGGAGGGTGTTGACCACTTTATCCCTGATATATTTGTTCAAGGAACTGGAGACGCTTGCAAACACCATCTGGTTTTTAAAATCGTCAAATTTGATGAAATCCATGGAGTCCCGTATGGAGGTGCCTTTAAATACCGGCCCAATCTGGATGGCAATATCCTTATTGCCGTCATAGGGCTCCAGGTCCACATCCACGGTACCGTTTCTGGATTCCGTATTTACTTTCAGCACCTTGCCTTTACCCTTTACGATAAAATTCCATGCGCTGCCTACCTCGGAGCTCCTTATGCCGTATTTTTTCCCCGCTCCGTCCCCATCCGTTTTCAATTCCTTCAATACCTCGGCAATTTGCACCGCCTTCTTATCCATCTGGGGAATTATCCTGCTGTCCCAGATGGAAGTGACAAACGCATCGGCATCAAAGCTTTCATCTTCAAAGTAGAATTTGGTTCCGCCGGCACCGGCACCGCCTTTGTCGTGCTTGACCACCGTGTAAAGCCTGCAGCCTGTCAGCAAGAAACTCAGGCACATCAATACTGCCAGCAAAATCACGCTTTTTGATATCTTCAAATTCATTCCCCCACAGTCAATCTGCTTCTCCTGGTAGAGATAACTGCCAAGGATGGTTTTGGCACCATCCCTGGCAGCTACCTGTGCTGCTGGTATATCGCTTCCGTGTAAAAACGTTCTGCTACTCTTTAATGGCAAAGGTCTCCAGCTTATCCGCATTGTCCTTGTTGATGAGCACGCAGTCTTTAAGCTGCTTTTCCTGCTCGCCCGTAGACTTTGTCTTTATGTACTTGTCGGCCTGCTCAACTGCCAGCTGTGCAATCTTATAGGCCGGCTGAAGCACCGTGGCCTTGATTTCACCCGCCTTGATGGAGTCCCGGACATCGTTGCTTCCATCGAAGCCCACAACGATGACATCCTTCTTGCCTGCAGCCTTCAAAGCTGCCATGGCACCCATGGCCATGGTGTCGTTTCCGCAGATTACACCTTTGATGTCCTTATTTGCCTGAATGATGGATTCCATCTTTTGATAGGCTTCCGTCTGGCTCCAATTGGCACTCTGGCGGGCAACCATTTTCATGTCGGGATACTGGTCGATGACTTCATGATAACCCTTTGAACGGATACCCGCATTGGTATCGGACTCCTTGCCTACCAGCTCAACATAGTTGCCTTTCTCCCCCATTAGCTTGACGAATTCTTCCCCGCCCAACTTGGCTCCCTGGAAATTGTTCGATACGATCTGGGAAACGGCGATTCCCGTTGCATTGATTTCACGGTCGATGAGGAAGGTGGGAATGCCTGCGTCCTTGGCCTTTTTCACGGAGGCTGTGGTTGCGTCTGCCCCGGCATTGTCACAGATAATCGCCACGGCCTTTGATGCAATGGCGGTGTCGAACAACTGGTCCTGCTTGTTGGCATCGTCGTCATGGGATGCTATTTTCACATCATAGCCCAATTCCTTTGCTTTAGCTTCTGCACCCACGGCTTCAGACTTGAAGAAGGGGTTGTCGTGGGAAGGGGTAATGACAAAGATCAATTTCTTGGTGCCGCTTTGTTCCGCCGGCTTGGGCTCTTCCTTTTTGGGTTCTTCCTGTTTGGCCGCTTCCTGCTTGGGAGCTTCCTGTGTTTTCGCCCCACAACCTGCAAACACCACCATCACGCTGATGGCCAGGAGTAAAAGGATGCTGAGAGTCTTTGCAATTTTCTTCATTATGGTTCCTCCTTAAAAATAAATAGAAGCGTTGCTTATGTTTTAATTCTACAACGCTCCCTTTTATTCCAAGGCAGTTATTCTTAGGTTTATTGGTTCGTTTTTCTTAGAAGCTCTCCCTGCTGCGCATTTACTTCCTCCTGGCGCTCCTGCAGCTCTCCCACGATCTGGAGGGGGCTTTTCACTCCCATCAGGAGTTCCCGTGCGCTTTCATCCAGTGCCTGCTGCATCTCCGGCCCGGCGACGGCGCTGATGGGGGCTATCAGCTCTTTTTTCCGCAAGGGCTCCCAGAGCTCATCATACTTCAGCTTCTCATAGGTCACACCCTTCACGGTGGACCTGGACATGGTCTGATCGGAATAATACTGTGCGGTCTCTTTCCGGCTCAGGTGGTCAAGCAGCAGGTCTGCTTCCTTTTTGTGTCTGGAGCGGCTGAAGGCTCCGATCAGCAGGCCTGCCTTCACCCCGGGAACCCGGATGCTTCCGTTCTTATCGTTGTATGGAACGGGGAATACCCCCAGGTCACAGACCTTCTCCACGTCGGCATCGATCATGTCCAGGGACCAGTCGCCCATAAGGCACATGGCGGCCTGGCCGTTGACAAATTTGTAAAAGGCCTGGTGGTAGGTGAGGTTTGCCGATTCTTTCAGAAGAAATCCGCTTTTCAGGAAATCTTCCGCCTCCGCGAAAGAGCTTGCCACCTTTTTGTCCGTCCACTTCAGTTCCCCCGTATTCAATCCGTTGAACCAATCCTCTTTGTCCCCCGCCCCATTCCAGATTCTCAAAAAATAGAGATAGCTGCTGATGGACTGGTCCCTGCAGCCCAGCACCAGAGGGCTTACACCGTTTAGTTTCAGCACCGAGCACACGTTTATAAAATCATTGTAGTTCTCGGGCACTTTAAGATAATACTTGTTAAAAAGTATTTTGTTGTACCACATTCCCAGAACCCAGCTCCTGTAAGCAACAGAAAATATTTTCCCCTCCGGGCTTCTCCGGGAGAGGGCCTCCACAACGCCCGGCTCGTAATTCCCCAGGTACTCTTTGCCCGTCAGGTCTTCAAGGTAGCCTTTTTCAATGAACCTGGAATAATCACTGTCAATCACACCCATCAGGTCCATGTTGGCCCCTGAGGCGATTCTGGCCTTCTGGACCTGGGGGAACTGCTGAAGTCCGAACTGCTCGAATTCCACCTGTATGCCGGGATACTTCCCGGAAAAAGAGGTGAAGATATCTTTGGGAAAATCACTCCAGTGGATAAAATGAATGGTGGTTTTCTCCCCCGCATTCAGATCCGTATTGCCGAAGGCTTTCCTTAAGCTGGAATTGACGGACCCATAGAGCAAAATCACCGCCGCCAGGAATACCAGCGCAAAAGCCAGGAGGACAGCACGCTTTTTTATGCCCATTTCCGCCTCAGCCTCCCTGCAGGAAAGACTCCACATTGGTCTGGTCCACCTCGATCAAGCCGGTATCGATGATGTAAGGGATGGGAGCAATCATGTTTTTGTTTTTATCCGGTGTGAAGCTCAAGGTGGCATGGTTGTAATCATAGAGCATCCTGGCGCCGTAGTAGGTAAAGAGCTTTCTTTTCTGCCCCACCAGCTTTTGTACCACGCCTTCCTTGCACAGCTTCAGGTGTACGGGTTCAATGTCCACGCAGGTGACCTTGAGCTTTCCTACCAGGTCCGCTTCCTTTACGGCCAGGGCGATGCCGGGGCCGCTGTTGACGTCAAAGCCTGCAATACCGGCGATGTCGGGATACCTGTGGAGAAGCTCCTCCGTAATTCTCTGGGCTTCCTCCACGTTGCACATGTCATCGAACTCCCCCAGGTAGGTGACATCGGGGTATTTTTTCAATACGCTTTTAAAGCCTTCATAGCCCTGCTGCATATTGTCCGCCTGGCCGATACCGATGGCGGCCACCTTCCCTTTTCCCCCGATGAGCTTGACCATGGCCTCCGCCTGCTTGACCCCCAGGTTGTACCAGTTGGACCCTACAAAGGCAATCCGCTTGCTCTCCACCAGGTCCGCGTCCACCGTAATGATGGGAATCCTGGCGTCCACCGCCTTGTTCACCGCGGGAATCAATCCCCTTTCCATGCCGAGGACCATGATGCCCGCGGGCTTTCTTTTAATGGCCGCCTCGATGGCCGCCGTTTGTCCGGGAATGTCGTACTCCCTGGGGCCCTCGATGGTCACCTTGACGCCCACGTCCCTGGCAAACTGCTTTAAAGCCTCCTGGTCATTGTTGATATACATGGGGTGGTCAATCATGGTACCGATCCAGACATACTCCTCCTCCGAAGGGTCAACCCCGGCAGCGGATGCGGTGCCGGAATCCCTGGATTCCTCCCCCAGCTTTTTTATCTTTTCGATTGTCGTCCCGCCCAGCAGGCCCGCCAGGCATATGCACAGCACAAGGAGGACTGCGGTCAGCACCCTGTTCACTCTGTTCAAAGCTCCCACCCTTTCATATAATGAAGCCGCACTTTAAATTAGCGTCTTCTTTGCCTAAACGATACAAGATAACACTTTTATCAGCTTACTTCCGACACCCTCTGCTGCCTGAACTGGGAGGGCGTCATCCCCACCACCTTCTTGAACACGTCGCAAAAGTACTTGGGATTCACATAGCCCACCATCTCTCCCACCTTATAGGTATGAAATTCGGTGTTTAGCAGCAGGTCCACCGACTTCTCGATCCTCTTCCGGGTGAGGTAATCCACAAAGTTTTCTCCCGATTCCGTTTTGAACAGCTGTCCCAGGTAATTGGAGTTCAAATAATATTTGCCCGCCAGCTCCGTCAGGTTCACCTCGGAATAATAATAATTGTCGATGTATTCCTTGATCTCGTCAATCACCTTTTTCCCCTCTGATTTTGCCAGACCGCTTATATAACCGCATATAAGGGCAACATGGCTTTTGACCAGGGCTTTGAGGGAATCCAGCGATATGCACCGGAGCAGATATTCTTCGGAGAAAACATCTTCCCGGAAAATCTTCTCCCAGCTTCCTCCTGCCTCTTTGACGGTTTTACTCAGCAGCAGGAGCAGATCGATATAGAGCACTTTGATATTCTTGTAGGGAAGCTTCCCCGCCTCGATCTGCCCGAAAATCCGGTCCACAATCTCGCAGCACCTCCTGGCATTGCCTTCCTTGACGTAATTCACCAGCCGCATCTTATAGTCATCGGTGAGAAAAAAGGTGATCCTGTTGGAATCGGGTACCTGCCTGAATTCTATGACCCTGTCGCTTCCTAATACGATCCTCTGCAGTGCTGCAATATAGGCTTCCATGTAGGCATTGGGCATATCTTGCATATGGCTGAAACTGTTTCCGATTCCTATGGAGAGGGACAGCTTCAGGTACTTGTTCAGGGAATGGATGATCTCCCGGCACAATTCATTGACCTTGTGGCTATTCACCGCGGATTCGTGGTTTATCAGGGCAATCACCTGCTTGTCGTCCTTCAGGCTCTCGAAGGCCACCACCGTCCCAAGGGCCGCCAGAATCTCCTCGGCAATGTTTTTTATGGAGTACTTGAGAATGGAAAGGTCTTTCTCCAGGAGAAAGCCCGAGGTATTGTGGCAGCAGGAGACCATGATGTTAACAACGGTAAAACAGGGTTTTGTGAACCTGATATCCAGGATTTCCAGGTTTTTGACAATCTGCCGGACATCCACATCCTCCGGATGGTTGATGATGTCCGCAAAGTATTTGTCCTTCAAAGAATCCCTGCCCGTCCTGATTTCACTTTTCAGGCTCGAAATTTTTGCCTCCTTCCGGACTTCCTCCTCCAGCTCCCCCTGGATTTTAAGGAGGATTTCCTGCAACTGCCCGTCCTCGATGGGCTTTAGCAAATACTCGTCCACGCCCAGGCTTATGGCATTTCTGGCATAGCCGAAATCCTGATAACCGCTGATGATCACGAATTTGAGCCTGTCATTCACGGCTTTGGCCCTTCTTATAAATTCAATGCCGTCGGTCTCCGGCATGCAGATATCCGTAATCACCACATTCGGACGGCAGGTTTTGACCATATCCATGGCTTCGTCCGCATCCTGGGCCTCTCCCGCAATCAAGGCCCCGGGCAGAAGATAATTGACCTTGAACCGGATGCCTTCCCTTATAATCTCTTCGTCATCGACAATCAAAATTCTGAGTTCCATACCACCACCCCTTATTTATGGACAAATACAGGAATTGAAATCGTGATCTTTGTTCCCTTGCCTAAAGCGCTTTCGATGGCTATGCCGTACTGCTCTCCGAAATACAACCGGATCCTGGCATTTACATTTTTCATACCGATGCTTTTCCTCACCAGGCCGTCCAGTTCCGCATGGATAATTTCTTCATTCAAGGATTCCCTGATGGCCCCAAGCTGCTTTTCGTCCATTCCCACTCCCGTGTCCTCAATGGAAATGTAAGCAACCTCCTCCAGCACCTTTGCCGACAGTGTTATGACACATTTGCCCTTTTTGCTTTCAATCCCGTGCAGCAGGGCATTCTCCACGATGGGCTGGAGAATGAGCTTCACCACCCGGCATTGCATGAGCTCCTCCTCAATGTCGTATACCACCTCGAACCTGTCCCTGAAGCGGACCTTCTGGATATTTACATAGTCCTTCACATGCTCCAGCTCGGCAGACAGGGGCACAAACTCCTTCCCCCGGTTGATGCTGTACCTGAACATTCTCGACAGGGAGCGGCAGACCATGCAGATGACGTTGATGCCCTCCTTCTGTGCGATGATATCGATGGTTTGCAGTGTGTTATAGAGGAAATGAGGGTTGATTTGTGCCTGCAGCGCATTGAGTTCCGCCTCTTTTTTGAGGATGCGGGTTTCATACACCGTCTGAATGAGGCCGTTTATTTTCGCAACCATGGTGTTGAAGCTGGAGCTTAAGGCCCCGATTTCATCCTTGCTCCTCACCGGTGCATTGATGGAGAACTGCCCCGATTCCGCCACCTTCATGAGCTGCCGCAGTTTGAAAATGGGCTTTGTAATGGACCTGCTGATGAGAACCGCAATAAGGAAGGATAAAAGCAGGCATAGCACCACCGTGAGTAAAATGACATAGGAAATATTGGTGATGTCGCTGTACAGGACGCTGACGGGAATGATGCTGATAACCGTCCAGTTGGTGAACTGGGAGGTGTTGAAGGTCACCAGCGCCGGTTTGTTGTCTATCACGGCGGTGATACTGCCGTTTCTGGCCTTTAGTATTTTGCTGATGTAGTTGCTCCGGAATTGGGTGGAAATCATATCCTCCCGGGTGTGATAGATGATGGTCTTGTTGTAGTCCATGATCATCAGTTCCATGGATTTTTTCGTGTTGAGCTTATCCCATATCTTTTTTATGACATCGGTATTTACGTCGATGAGCACATTGCCCAGCGATTTGTCGGTATTCATGTCTTTGATTTCCCTGACATAGGAAAATACGGTTTTTCTTTGCCCGGAAGTCAGCACCTGGTCCTGGATGTGGGTGGGAATGAGCAACTGGTTGACCCCCATGGACTGCATGGTCACATACCAGCGGGTGCTTGTAAAGGTGTAATCGGGACGGATGCTCCGGTTTACCCCCTTGTACTGGTATACTTCCCCGTTGTAGCTGAAGAGGAACAGCCCTTCAATGTTTGTTCTGAAATTGAGCAGATCATTGATCTTCTGCTCAATGATGGCATCATCCCGGTAAATATCCTGCTGGGGCCGCTCTCTGGGCTTATCCAGTATCCTGAGCACCCCGTCGTCCACGCTGAGGATGGCGGCCATCCTGTCCAGTTCGTAGATGCTGTTGTCGATGTTGTCGTTTACCTGCTGCAGCACCTCCGATATATACCTCGTTACCTCATTCCTTATGGAAAAGGCGGAAATGTTATAGGCAAACAGTCCCACAACGGCAAGGGGAAAAAAGATAAGGAGAAAATAGGAAACCGTCAGCTTCTTTTGAAGGCTGATATCGCCAAAGTGTTTTAATACCAAAGAAATTATTTTCATTTCCTCTGTCCCCCCGGTACAAGAAAAACTGATGGACCTTTCGGCCGCCATCCCCTGTGGCCTCTACTTTGTCAGCACCCTCCCGACAGCCTGCTTCCAGCCTTCCCAGCAAAGTTCCCTTAAGGTGCCGTCCATGGCGGGAAGATAGGCCCGGCTCTCTTTCCTCAACTGCCCTATTTCCTCTTTGTCCTTCCACAGGCCCACCGCCAGCCCCGCCAGGTAAACCGACCCCATGGAGGAAAGCTCGGCAATTTCCGTGCCCACCACTTTCAGCTCCAGCATATCCGCCTGGAACTGCATCAGGAAGGCATCTTTTGTGGGACCTCCGTCCACCCGCAGCTCCCTGGGCCTGATGCCCGATTCCGCCGCCATCAGGTCCACCGCGTCTTTGATCTGGTAAGCGGTGGCTTCCACCGCCGCCCTTACGACATGCTCTTTTCCCGTGCGCCTTGACATGCCCACCACGGCCGCTCTGGCCTCCGAATCCCAGTGGGGTATCCCAAGGCCCACGAAGGCCGGGATCATATATACTCCCTCATTGCTTTCCAGGGAGCTTGCCATGTCCCTTGCTTCTTCAAAGCTGTTGAAGAGGCCCAGGTTGTCTTTTACCCATTTTAATGCATCTCCGGTGCAATGCACAATACCCTCCAGCACATATTCCACTTTGCCGCCGATTCCCCAGGCCACCGAGGTCACCAGCCCGCTGCCCGCCTCTTTGAATTTGTCCCCGATGTTCATCATGATGGAGGAGCCGGTTCCATAGGTGGCTTTTACCATTCCCGGCTCGAAGCAGTTCTGTCCGAAGAGGGCTCCCTGGGAATCCCCGATAACCCCGGTGATGGCCAGTTCTTCCTCAAACAGCTCCCCGGCAGCAGTATATCCGAAAATGTCGTCGGAGGATTTGATTTCTGGCAGCATGCTTGCGGGGATCCCGAAGAGCTCCAGCAGTTCGTCGTCCCACCGGAGGGTGCGGATGTTGAACAGGAGGGTGCGGCTGGCATTGGTGTAATCGGTGGCATGTACCTTCCCTCCCGTCAGCTTCCATACCAGCCAGGCATCGACGGTTCCCAGCAGCAGTTGTCCCGACCGGGCTTTTTCTCCGGCTCCCTTTACCTGCTCCAGTATCCACCTGATTTTGGTGGCGGAAAAGTAGGGGTCCAGCAGCAATCCGGTCTTCTGCCGGACCGCTGCTTCGACTCCGTCGTTCTTGAGTTTTTCACACATGTCCGAGGTGCGCCGGCACTGCCATACGATGGCATTGTGGATGGGCAGGCCGGTGGTTTTGTCCCACACCAGCACCGTCTCCCGCTGGTTGGTGACGGCCAGTGCTTCCATGTCGCCGGCGCCCATGCCTGCCTTTTCCAGCACCTCCTTGAGGATGGCTTTTACATTCCCATAAATCTCCAGGGGGTCGTGTTCCACCCAGCCCGGGTTGGGATAGTACTGCCTGTGCTCCCGGGAGGCCTTCGCAATGATGGCCCCGCCTTTGTCCACGATCATTGCCTTTGAACCGGAAGTGCTCTGGTCCAAGGCCAGAATATACCCTTTGCCCATGCCTGCACCTACGCTTTCCCCAGCATTTCCAACGCGATCCTGCTTATGTTTTCCACGCTTATGCCGTAGTGCCTGAATACTTCGCCGGATTTACCGGGAATTGCGGGCTCATCGGGTATGCCGAGGATTTTCACCGGCACGGGGCAGTTCTGCACCACCACCTCCGATACGGCGGCGCCAAGCCCGCCATGGATGCTGTGCTCTTCCACCGTTATGAGGTGTCCCGTCTCTTTTGCCGCTTTAATCACGGCCTCTTCGTCCAGGGGTTTCAAGGTATGCATGTTCACTACCCGGCAGCCGATGCCTTTTTGTTTCAGTGCCTCGGCCGCATCAAGGGCCATCCTTACGGTCTCTCCTGCGGCGATGATGGTCAGGTCTGTGCCTTCCGCCATGGTGACGGCCTTGCCTATCGTGAATTCATAGTCTCCGGAAGGGTATACGTCCTCCACGGGATTCCTGCCGATCCGTATGTAGGCGGGCTCGTCGGTCTTTATCAACGCCTCCATCATCTTCCTTGTTTCATGCCTGTCTGCCGGCAGGATGACGGTTATTCCCGGGATGGCCCGCATCACTGCGATGTCCTGGAGGGAGTGGTGGGACATGCCCAGGGCCCCGTAGCTGATGCCCCCGCTGATGCCCACCAGCTTTACGTTGGTGTGGGAGTAGGCCACATCCACCTTCACCTGTTCAATGCTCCGCATGCTGAGGAAGCAGGCCGGGGAAGCCACATAGGGCTTTTTGCCGGAGGCCGCCAGTCCGGCGGCGATTCCCACGATGTTCTGTTCCGCGATCCCCACTTCCACGAACTGCTCCGGCAGCTGCTTTGCATAGCTGGTCATGGAGGCGGAACCCCTGGAATCGCTGGTCAGCACCAGGATGTCTTTGTCCTTTGCCGCCAGCTCTATGAGTGCTTCGCACACCACCTGCCTGTTGGGTATGTTATTCATTGAGGCCACCTCCTGTTTTTACCGATAGTTCTTTCAGTGCCAGCGCCAGCTGCTCCTGGCTTGGGGCTCCATGGTGCCAGTGGGCGGCGTTTTCCATGAAGGACACGTCCTTGCCTTTTGTGGTGTAGGCCATCACAAGGGTGGGCTTGCCCTCTGTCCTGGGGGTATTGCCGAAGACCTCCAGCATGCTAGCGTGGTCGTGCCCGTCCACGGCGATAACCTCCCAGCCGAAGCTCCTCCACTTCTCCTCCAGGCAGTCCAGGGCCATCACCTCTTCGGTGGACCCGGAAATCTGGAGCTTGTTCCTGTCGATGATGGCAATGAGGTTATCCAGCCGGTAATGAGCCGCCGACATGGCGGCTTCCCAGATGGAACCCTCCGCCTGTTCTCCGTCCCCCATCAGGGTGAATACCCGGTAGCTTTTCCCGTTCATTTTGGCCGCCAGCGCCATGCCCACCGAGATGGACAGGCCATGGCCCAGGGCCCCCGTGTTCATCTCCACCCCCGGCACCTTGTTGTTGGGATGCCCTATGAGCCTGGAGCCGAATTTGGAAAAGGTCTTCAGTTCTTCCTTTGGGAAAAAGCCCTTGTCCGCCAGTATGCAGTAATATCCTTCCACCGAGTGGCCCTTGCTGAGGATAAACCGGTCCCGGTCTTCCCACCGGGGATTGGCAGGATCTGTTTTCATAACCCCGTAATACAGGGTGGTCAGTATATCGGTACAGGAAAGGGAACCTCCCGTGTGTCCCGTCTTTCCCTCATAGATCATTTGCAGCAGGTCCATGCGGATCTCTGCGGCCTTTCTCTCTAAAAATTCTA